>NZ_LFRG01000016.1:0-66134 GCF_001573875.1 Clostridium sp. ATCC 25772 | reverse complement strand
AAAATATAGTGTTGAGTTCCAAGTGATTCAGAGCATGTCTCACTATTTGGGGTATCCAAGTTTTGGAATGGATAATTTTAAAAGTCAACTTGGAACCCTATATATATTATCGTATCTTTTTATATTTACTAATATATTTAGGTAATTGTTCACAATTTTTTAGAGAAAAGAAGGGGGATTTTATTGAATAAAAAAATTGATTTAATTAATGGTAAAATTACAGATTCCTTAATTGCACTTGCTATTCCAATTATGGGTACATCTTTTATTCAAATGGCTTATAATATGATAGACATGATTTGGATAGGTAGAATGGGTAGTCTGGCAGTTGCAGCTGTTGGTACTGCTGGCTTTTTTAATTGGCTTGGACAATCACTTATGATACTTTCTAAAAGTGGAGCTGAAATATCTATATCGCAATCTTATGGTAAAGATAACATAAAAGATGCTCAAAACTATACTAAAAGTGCAATTCAACTTACTATAATCTTTGCAGTATTCTATATGTTTTTTCTAATTATATTTAAAAGTTCACTTATTGGATTTTTTAAATTGAATAGCCCCGATGTAATAAATATGGCTGAAACTTATTTGTTTGTCATTGCACTTGGAATGATTTTCAATTTTATAAACCCAGTTTTAACAGGTATTTTTAATGGATCTGGTGATAGTAAAATTCCTTTTAAAATCAACACTGTAGGTCTTATATTTAATATAGTTTTAGATCCTTTACTAATATTCGGATTAGGTCCAATACCTTCTCTTGGTGTACTTGGTGCTGCTCTTGCCACAGTTTTATCACAGCTATCTGTTACTATACTATTTCTAATTCATATAAAACGTCAAAATTCTTATCTATTTAAAGTAAATATTATTTCTAAATTAGATTTAGCATATAGTAATAAAATAATAAAACTTAGCTTTCCTGTAGCATTACAAAACGGCTTGTTTTGCTCATTTTCAATGATGATTGGAAGAATAATAGCTTTTCATGGTGACACTGCTATTGCAGTACAAAAAGTTGGTTCCCAAATTGAATCTATCTCTTGGATGACAGCAGGTGGTTTCTCTACAGCTATAAGTGCATTTATAGGACAAAACTATGGTGCAAAACATTATAACCGTATTATTGAAGGCTATAAAGCTGCTATAAAATTAGTTTCTATAATTGGTATCTTTGCAACAGCATTACTTATTTTAGGTGCAGAACCTATATTTAAATTTTTTATAGATGAGCCTGACGCTGTGTCTATGGGTATTGTTTATCTACAAGTACTTGGAGTTTCTCAATTATTTATGTGTATAGAAATAACGACTACAGGTGCTTTTAATGGTCTTGGTAAAACCTTGTTGCCATCATTAATTAGCATAATTTTAACTGGTTTAAGAGTACCTTTTGCATATTTCTTATCTAACCCTAAAATTTGGGGACTAAATGGTGTTTGGTGGACAATTAGTATAACGAGTGTATTAAAAGGATTAATATTAATTTCTCTATTCACTATATTAATATTAAGAAATAAAAAGTTTAACAATGAATTTATATAAAATTTTTTATTTAAAAAGGTTGTGCTAAAATTTAGCACAACCTTTTATATTGAATTCCTATAATATACTATTTAGAGCTTTATCTAAATCATCTATTATATCTTCCGCATTTTCAAGACCTACTGCAAGCCTTATTAAATTATCTTTTATTCCAGCTTCTTCTCTTTCTTCTGGAGTATATGGTGAATGTGTCATTGATGCTGGATGTTGTATTAGTGTCTCAGCATCTCCTAAACTTACTGCAAGTGCACAAAGTTTAGTGTTATTTATAACCTTTTTACCATCTTCCAAATCACCTTTAATTTCAAATGCTATTATAGCTCCTGATAATGACATTTGCTCTTTTCCTAATTCATATTGTGGAAATGATTTTAATCCTGGATAATAAACTTTTTCTACTGCTTTATGTGTTTCTAAAAACTCTGCTACTTTCATAGCATTACAGCAGTGTTTTTCCATTCTTATTGGAAGTGTTTTCATTCCTCTTATCACTAAATAAGCATCAAATGGGCTCATTGATGATCCTGTCATATCTTTGACTCCAAACAATCTTACTTTTTGTATAAATTCTGCATTTCCTATTACAAAACCACAAACTACATCTCCATGTCCATTTAAGAATTTAGTTCCTGAATGGATAACCACATCTGCGCCTAATTCTAAAGGTCTTTGTATATAAGGAGTACAGAATGTATTATCTACCATTAACATACAATTTTCTTTAGAATGTGCTATTTCAGCCGTTGCCTTTATATCTACTAACGCTAAATTTGGATTTGCTGGAGTTTCTATATAAACTAATTTTGTATTATCTTTCATAGCATTTTTTATATTTTCTGGATTAGTTGCATCTACGAAAGTAACTTCAACACCAAATTTTGTTATACCATGATTTAAAAATGCAAAAGTACATCCGTATAAAGTTTTTGCTGCTACTATATGATCACCAGCTTCTACAATTGACCAAATAGCAGAAGTTATAGCTCCTATACCAGAGCTCATAGACATTGCAGCTTCTCCACCTTCTAATAACGCCAATTTATCTTCTAACACAGTATTTGTTGGATTTCCTAATCTACTATATATATATCCATCTTCTTCTAATGCAAATCGTCTTCCACCTTGTTCTGCATCATCAAATACAAAAGTAGAAGTTTGAAATATTGGAGTTGATAATGCACCAAAGGCATTTTTCATATTTCCTCCATGTATAGCTTTAGTAGCAAATCCCATATTTTTTAAATTTTCATTGCTCATATTTATCCTCCTAACAAATTTAAAAATATAAATACTCAGGTTCTTATGTATTTTATTTTTATTACTTTATTATTAGTAGAGCAACTTTTATGCCAAATATTTAAATACATATATTATTTTTTTAGCTAACCTTACCCCTTAACCGCCTATTCATCACTCTTAATTTTTACACAATAAATTTGTCAAATTAATATTTTGATAACTTATCAATACAACAAAAAATCTATTGGTCATAAAAATAGCCATTATATGGTTATTTTTATGACCATAGGTTAATAAATTTACCACTTTATATTATATTTTTTTATCTTATTTATAATTGTTCCATGAGTAACATTTAGTTTTCTTGCCGCTGCCCTTATAGATTTTTCTTTTTTCAAGGCGTTTACTATTGTATATTTTTCTACTTCTTCTACCATTTCTCTAAGCGTTTTTTCATTATCAACTTCTTTAGTATTTATCTTTTGAAGAAATATTTTATTATCAAATAATAAACATTCTGATGTTAAAATATCATTAGAACATAAATTTATAGCACGCTCTATTACATTTTTAAGTTCTCTTATATTTCCTGGCCAATCATACTTTAATAGCTCGTTTATAAATTCATTATCTGCAGATTTAATATTTTTGTTTATTCTATGATTTAAAAATTCAATAAAATATTTAGTTAAATAAGGTATATCTTCTTTTCTTTCTCTTAACGGTGGAATAACTAATGGAATTACATTTAATCTATAATATAAATCTTCTCTAAATTTTTTTTCCTTTATCATTGCCTCTAGATTTCTATTGGTAGCACATATTATTCTAACATTTACTTTTTCTTCTTTAGTTCCACCTACTTTTCTTACTTTTCCATCTTGAAGAACCCTAAGAAGCTTTGCTTGCAAAAGAGGAGACAGTTCTCCTACTTCATCTAAAAATAATGTTCCATTATCTGCATTTTTTATTAAACCATCTTTTCCATTATTTAATGCTCCTGTAAAACTTCCTTTTTCATATCCAAAAAGTTCACTTTCCATTAGTGAGTCAGGTAATGCTGCACAATTTATAACTACAAATGGATTTTCTTTTCGCCCACTCAAGTTATGTATAGCTTTTGCAAATAATTCTTTTCCAGTTCCACTTTCACCTCTTATAAGTACCGTAGAACTTCCTTTTGCAATAAGTTCCACTACTGATTTAGTTTGTTCTATAACTTTACTTGTTCCAACTATATCTTTAAATGCTCCATCTCGAGTATGACAAACAACCTTTGCCATCTCTATGGCTTTTTTCATATCTTTTATAGAACAAACTGCACCTACTACCTTTTCATCATCATCCCAAATAGCTCTACCTGTTGTTATATAACAAGCTTTTCCTCTATTATTTTCACTAGTTGTATTTATATTTGTATATTCATTTCCATGCTTTATTAAATTAATTATAGATTTATTATTTTTAATTACTTTTTCAAAAGATTTTCCAATTACCTCATCTTTTTTGTAATTAAATATATTCTCACAATAACTATTAAATAACTCTATATTATAATTTTTATCTATAACTAAAATCCCATCATCTACTGCATCTATTATTGCTCTTAACCTTTTTTCATTTTGCTCATAGTTTAAAAGTTCTATAGTTTTTATTTCTGATACTTCTTCAATTATCTTTATATTTTCCATGAGCTTTAAAATTTCATTATATTCTATTTTTTCTATTTTCAAATATAATTTTCTAGGAAAAACTTCTAAAGATATTAAATTAATGTTAGCTAAGTATATTTTCTCTAAAACTTTAAAAGTTATTCCTATTTTATCTTCCGTTGATATTTCTAGCCTTAAATATCTGTTCATTTGATTCCCCCAAATTTTTAATATCTTATAAATTAAATATAAATGCATAGGATTTTAAAATTATATTTAAGTTATATAATATACATTTTGAATGAAAATATTTTTAAATTATTGAACCCTATTAAATTGCAGTTGGTTTTCCTATATCATCCAATAAATATATATTATAAATAATACTAATTATATTCAACTGTCCTAAAAACAATTTCATTTGTGAAAAATGGTGATTTTAATAATTAAAATCACCATCTCCATATCTTTATAGTATTGTTATATAGTAATAAGTTAATAATTTTTTTTAATAATATAATTATTACTATATCTAAAATAACCTCTGATGTTATTTTATAAATTACATTTTAGATAAATTTAAATATATTTTTTATATAAACATTTTTTTATTTCAACTCCATTATTAAATAAATATTTTATTATTTTAAAACATTGTTTTCTTTTTCAATTGAAAGAGCTAAATCTTTTCCAGAGACGAATGTTCCAACTATAAAGATATGAACAACTGTAGTGATTACATTCATAAAGTCTTTCACTATTAACTCCTCCTTTTAGTTAGCATATTCAATCAAATAATAAATCAGTTATGTATCTATTTTGAGCTATTATTTTCTTTCATATGCATTATTTGATATTATTTTATGGATAAAATATATTTTTTTATTCAGATTTTAGCATAATTTTATTTTATACTAGTAATTCATGGTATATTTTTATGATTTTTTTCCATTAATATTGTTAAAATTTTATAATTTTCTTAATTAATACTGCTAATTTTTAACAATATTAATTGATTTTATTTATACTTTACAACTTATTAACTTTTAACTAATAATGTTAAAATTTTCTATATTTACTCTCAATTTATATACTGATATAATAATAATTGAAATTTAAATTTTCTGAATTTTAAATTATTTTATTTTTGTTTTATTCAAAATACAAAAATCCAAATTTAATTTTAATTGCCCTTTATGGTCATACTTAATTATTTTTCAATTTTAAAGTTACTAATTAATCACCATTCTTATTGTAAGGTTTTATAATATTTTATAGCTTAACTATAAAAATTCAATTTTATAGTTCTTATTTTTAATATCCCTATATTAAAAGCTATAATCAAAATTTCTTTTGCTAACATTCATTTAATTTAACTTTAAAATTACTAAGTATGGCCTTTTATATAATTTTATACTTTTAACTTTTATACTTAATACTTTTTATTAAATTTTAAAAAATAAAAACTTAGCCTAAACTAAGTTTTTATTTTTTTAAGATGCCTTATATATTAAGCCCATTATATAATTTTTTAAATTCATCTATAGCATAATTATCTGTCATTCCAGCTATATAATCACATATAGTTGATAGATAATAGTATCTAAGCTCCTTTAATGTGTAAATATATCTTTCCTTCTCAGTAAGATTTTCTAATTTTTTTTCTTCTATTTGAAATTCTGCAATTTCTTCTAGCAAACTTTCCTTATCATCTATGACATTATCATTAAAATCTAATAACTCCATTTTCTCTAATTTAAATTTTAAAAGATTAGTATAAGATTCTATTATACCTTTTTTATCATTATTAAAACTAATATCTTTTATTTCTATTTTCTTTCTATTAAATAAAATTTTAATGTTGTATATATCACTGCATATTTTTTTCACATTACTTTGAAGTCTTTCTAAATTGTGTTTGGGCATCTGTCTTGGATTTGCATAGTATGCTTTAAATAGTTGTTTAATTATATATCTAGAATTCCCATCAAATCTATTCACATTATAAGAATTTAAAATTTTAGCTTTTATATACTCTTCAATAGCTTCATCTAACTGTTTTCCATAATAAGAAAAATCAACTAATTTTTCTTTAAAATAAATTCTATTATTGATTTCAACCTTTACATTAAATCCTTTTTTCAATATATTATTCATAGAATTTGTTGTTACATCTGTTATAAAAAAATCTATAACATCTCTTGTTAATTGATTAATTTTAAAGCTCTCACTATAATCTTTTATATCTCCATTTTCACCAAAACTCTTATCAAAATCATTGTTATATATATTTTCTAATATAGTCATAGAAGTTTCAATATTGTTACTTTCTTTGGCATTGAAAATACTTTTATTAATTTTATCTAATGCTAAATTTTCTTTTATATTATTTTTTAAGGTTATTAAAATTTCTATGCTATCATTAGATATATAGTTGAAAGCCTTGTTTTTTTCATAATGTTCTAGTATCTCATTTACCTTCTTATATATTTTTATAGCAATAGATTCATAGCTTATATTTAAATCATTATCTTTTACTCCATCATCTATATCATGTTGTCTTTGTGCAATTTCATCGCTAACATTTACAATCTGTCCCTCTAAAGTAAAAGAAAAAGGAAGCTCCATACATTCTTTTAAAAACATCTCATCTTGAATAAATCTATTAAGAGGCCAATTATTTCCATCCCTTTTAGTTTTCGTATGTTTCAAAATACCTTCCATAACTTGCCATGTCAAATTCATACCTCTGGTTTCCTTAAATTTAACTTCTAATTCATCCAATATTTTTAGTGAATGAAAATTGTGCTTAAAACCACCATAATTTATAGATGGATGTATTCTATTTGACAAAGTATCCTTCCCAATCATTAAATCATCTAATGTTCTCTCCCCTTGATGTCCAAAAGGAGTATGTCCTATATCATGCCCAAGTGCAATAGCTTCTGCCAATGCTTCATTGAGATTTAAATTTCTTGCTATTTTTCTTGCTATTTGAGCAACTTCTAAAGTATGAGTCAATCTAGTTCTAAAATGATCACCCTTTTGATGACTATATATTTGTGCCTTATGTTCAAGTCTTCTAAAAGCTCTTGAAAATATTATTCTATCTCTATCCTTTGCAAATTCATCTCTTAAAGAAAAATAGTTGCCTTTATGATTTTCTTCACTTATTCTTCTGTCTGTTTCTTTACCACATTGAGCAAAATTATTTGCCTCTATAAATTCTCTTTTTTTCTCCCAATTTTCCAATTCGAGCCACCTCCTAAATTTAAAATGTTATTTTTATATAAATTAAAACCACTATTATATTTTTGTATTTTCATAAATATTAAAATTAAATTTTATGTTATTTTCTTTAGACATCATCGCCTTTTCTTTTTTTATAAGTTTCCAATTTTTATTATTATCTATATCAAAAAAATTCTTATCACTATTATATTTTTCATGTATTTTAGTAACATATGCATAATTACAATATGGCGCTAATAAACTATATATACTTTCTCCACCAATACAAAATATGTCATCACTATTATAGTTTTTTAAAGTTAAAAATAATTCTTCTAAAGAATTTACTATGAAAAAACCATCTGCTTTATAGCCCTTTTGTTTTGTAATCACTATATTCACCCTATCTTTTAATGGTTCCATATTAGGTAGTGATTCTCTAGTTTTTCTACCCATAACAACAACTTTCCCTATAGTCGTGTCTTTAAAAAATTTTAAATCTTCTCTTATATTTACGAGAAGATTTCCTTTACATCCTATTCCATAATTTTCATCTACAGCCACAATAATATTCATTATTTCCACCTCAAATTTCAGAATAAACAGTATTTTAATTATATATTTTAACATATATAAAATTTAATTAAAATCATAAAAATCATGCATAATGCATACCTTTAATATGTAAAAAACTATTTAATTATTTAAAAATATTTTTTAAGGAGATTTTAATATGTTCTATAAAAACAAAAATAATAAAATTTTAAAATCTACTATTATAGGAGTCATATTCATAATTATAGTAGGTTCTTTGCTTCACTTTACTTATAAGTTTTCTAACAACAGCCCAATTGTAGGTCTTTTTTCACCTATAAATGAAAGTGTTTGGGAACATCTAAAAATGGCAGTCTTTGCCTCTATATTTTATATTATTTTTGAATATAAATTTGTAAAAGATTATGCTAATAATTATTTTTTTGCTAAAGCAGTAGCCTCACTTTCAACTATGATTGTAATCCCACTCTTATTTTATATATACACTAGCTTCACGGGAAAATCTATTCTTTTTATAGATATTCTAATATATATAGTAGCTTGTGTATTATGGGGAATAATTAATTATAAGATTACTTCTAGCAAAGAAATTTATTCTAATATAAATGGTTTAGGAATTATATTACTCCTAATAATAATACTATCTTTCTTTATATTCACTATATCACCTTTAAATTTGCCTATTTTTAAAGAAAACCTAAGTAATCCTAATGGATTATTAATTATAAACAATTTAATTAATAATACAAATATTTAAGAATTAAAAAATCTCTATAAACAGTTTTTAAATTGTTTATAGAGATTTTTCATTTTTTTAAATGTACATACTTACATTCCTTTTAAGTTATATTTAGCAGGTGCTAGCTACTAAAATTTTGCAAAGGAAGAATTTAAAAGTTAAATTCAAAGAATATAAGTTGCACATGTTAATTGCTAAATTATGAAAAATTCAAAGTTTCTTTTTCTCTTATATAAGCTTCTCTTTCTGATTCCAAAAGCATACCAGCTTTCTTTATATAATAAAAACCAGTTACTGCTGAAATCAAATCACTTATAGGGAATGCTATCCAAGCACCACCTACTCCAATTAAATTAACTAATACTATAACTATTGGGATAAATAATATTAATTGTCTATATACAGAAAGTATTAAACTTGATCTTGCTTCTTCTATAGATTGATAGAAGTATATAGCTACATAATATAATCCTACTACTGGGAAAACTGCTATACACATTCTAAAAGCCTTTACTGCTTCATTTAATAAACTTTGATCTTGAAGAAAACTTCCTATTATAGGTCTTGTAAATATCATCATTAACGCCCACAATATAGTTGATGTAACAGAAACAGCATATATAGCCTTTTTAACTATTTCTTTTAATCTTTTGTAATTTTTAGCTCCATAATTATATGCTGCAATTGGTTGCATCGCAGAACTTATTCCTATAACCGTTATAAATAAGAACATTGATAATCTACTTACAACTCCAACAATTATTATTGCAGAATCACCACCATATACAGATACTAAATTATTTAATAGCACAGCTACTACAGCATCTGAAATCTCTACTATGAATGTTGAAAATCCAATAGCAACTATTGCTTTTGTTATGTTAAAATTAAATTCAAGTTTTAATTTAAGATCTAATGCTTTCTTTACTCTTGAAAATTTATATACCATAAATAAAAACGCTATTATTTGTGATATAACTGTAGAAATTGCCGCACCTTTAACTCCCATCGATAAACCGACTACAAATATATAGTCTATTATTGTATTACAGATAGCCCCTATAGATGTTGCAACCAACGTTATTTTAGTATTTCCTAGGGCTGTCATAATGTAACAAGCCACTACCGTTAAAGATTGGAATAACCCACCAATTAATACAATACTTATATAACTTTCAGCATATGGATATATAGCCTCACTGGCTCCTAATTTAGTTATTATATGCTCTTTAAATATGAATACCGCGATAGGTACAATAATAAGTAACATTATTGTTAATATAAATGCATTATTTATAGTTTGTTTTAATTTATCATAATCGTTTTCTCCCAAAGACCTTGCTACTGCTGTAGATGCTCCTATAGCTATCAGAAGTCCAATTGATATTAGTAACCTTTGAACTGGGAATGCTATGGTAAGGGCTCCTATTGCATTAGCACCAACATACCTTCCTACGTAAAACGTATCAACCATGTTATAAAGCTCTGATACAAACAAAGATATAATTGCTGGTACTGCGAACTTAAAAAGTATTTTTCCAACTTTTCCTTCAGCAAACATCCTGTTGTCAAATCCCATTTTATCCACCTCATATTTTTTTATATAATTCTCTATTTTAAATTCATCATTTTGTACTTTTTAATAAAAAATCATAAGTATTTTTTCCTATATTACTATTATATATGTACAAAACAATACCTGCACTCATTGATATGCTCTATAAAAAGTACATTCTTAAGGACTTTTGATTAAATTTTATTTAACAAAAAAGTACAAAAGCACATTAAAAAGGGTGCTTTTGTACTTTTCTTAGTAAAATTAATGTTGATCCATACCCATCTATCATAGGAGCTATATGAAATACATTAGTTTTCTTAGCATAATTAAATTTTATTTCAGGAAATGCTGATTTTCTTAAAAGTTCTATTTCATCTTCTTCAATTAAATTAGGTTTGCCTAAATTTAACCAATAATTAAATGCAGAGCCCTTTTTTTCTCCAATTTCATAAAAAGTCATTCTATAATCATAATATAAATTAGTTATATTTAAAAAGAATTTTTTCTCTTTTACATTTTTGCTACCTCTTTTTTTATTGAACTCCTTTATATCTGCTAATTTTTCTAATTCTTCACTATACGTATATAGTAATATTTGATACTCATCACCTCTAGAAGTAACTATATAGCCTTCTCCATAACATATTAATGTATCACCTAATAGACTTAGTAAATAATATGCATAATATGATGGTTTTTTTATACCAAAACCATTCATTATTCCTCTATCACCCATAAATAATTGACTATGAAAACTAGTTTCTTTTTGAATAACATCAACTACTTTCATAAAAACAGGTTCTTTTTTCATTACAATTTTATTTATTATATAAGGCAACATATAAGAAGTATCGTATATTGGATTTATATTTTTATTTTCAAAATATAGATTTTCTTCTAATTGCAAACTATATTGATTAGTAAATAAATCTATTATTTCTTCTTTTAACTTCTCTTCAATAGAGTTATGAATTTGAAATCTCCATTTTTTAAATTCATAATTTCCATACTCCTCTGTAAAAAATTTTATAAAAGCTTTCAACATATAAATCAAATTTTCATCTTCAAAATTTTCTTTTTCAATTACTATAAATGGCCTTAATTCTAAATCTAATATAAAATCCATAACTTGTTTAAGATACATAAAGTTTATAAATTCACTATTTTCAAATATTCCAAGATGTTTAGAAAATAATTTCGTAAGTTTTCCATATTGAAAAGTTATATTTTTTTGTATATCCGTTATATATTTTCTAAAACTTTCTTTTAATAAATCATGTCCATGACCTAAATATATGACTTCCTTATAAAAATGTTCAAAATCTCCTTGATTTTGTGACATATCAATATTCAATCTTATAATTTTCTCTTCATAGTTATATCTTTCATAATCCTCTAAGTAATCTGATATACTTTCTAAAGTTTCATTGTTTATCTCTAAAAATTCTATTTTTTTTATTTTTTCTAAGTCTTTCTCATCAATTTTATACTTTTTTCTATACTGCTTTGGTGTTAAATTATAATGCTTTTTAAAATGTTTATTATAATATCTACTATGTGAAAATCCTACTTCTTCAGATATATCCGAAATAGTCATATCTGTATCTAACAGCAATTTTAAAGATTCTTCAACTCTAACTAAATTTACAAAATCTTTAAAGCTAAGTCCCATAGTATTTTTAATTTCATGTGAAAGATAGTGAGTACTTAAAAATTCCTTTTGAGCTATATCTTGAAGACTTATTTTGTTATTATAATTATTATATATATATTTTGCTATCCTATGATATCTTTGAAGTTGTTCGTCATTATCCTTTATCTCTTCTTTTTCATACATAAGATAATGAAAATTGTTTATAAGATGATATATAAGTTCTATTAAATTCTCTTCTATAAACTCATCATAATCATCTTGTCTTTGAACTAATTCACAAAGTACCATAGACAAATATCTTCTAATTATATCGTACTTTTCTTCATTTTGTACTCCTTCATCTGATGAATTAACATAAAAGAATATGTTTTCCATATCATCATAAAACTTTTCAAAGAATTTTAAATCAATGTGAAACATTAAAACTTTATTGTCCTCATCTTCGCTAAATATCATGTGTGCTTCTTCTGAATTTATTATTTCAATTTCTTTTTCTTCAACTTCATATGTTTCGGATTCAATAGTTACATTTATTTTTCCTTTTAAGACAAATAAAATTTCTAAAGATTTATGCCAATGAATCGGGTATTCTCCAACATTAACTAAAGACACATCTACTGGAAGGTTATCTATATATGAAATATATTCAACTCTCATTTATTCTCCTTTTCTACTTAATAAAAATTGCTATAAATATATAATAATTATAGCAAAATTAATGAAAATGTGTCATTTAAATTTATAGTGAAAAATTTAAATCCATTTTTCTGAGTGAATTTTCTTTTCTTCATAATTATATTTTAAATTTTCTTTTTCATTTTCATAGCCTAAAGCAACTATAGCTACTGGCTTTATGTGATTAGGAACATTTAATAAGTCACAAGCAGTTTTCATTCTTTCTTCTTCTGGATAAATTGCTATCCACACTCCACCTAGTTCTAAAGCTTCAACTGCTAACAACATGTTTTCCATAGATGCTGCACAATCTTGAAGCCAATATGCTTCCTTCTTTTGCTTTTCTACATTTGCACAAACAACAATTGCTACTGCACAGTCTTCTAGCATTTGTGGAAGTTTATTCATTATTTCTTTATTTTTTACTACTATAAATTCTACACAATTAGTATTCATTGCTGATGGTGCTGCCATTCCACATTCCAAAATTTCTTTTATTTTCTCATCACAAACCAATTCACTAGTAAAACTTCTTACACTTTTCCTATTTTTAATAACTTCTAAAAAATTATTTGCCATAAAAATCATCCTTTCTTTGTATCTTTACTAATTAGTTTGCATAATGTTTTATTTTTAATACTGATTTGACCAAAATATATTTGTATTTTTATCCCCTTCCTAAATAACCCTAATTTTACTTTAAAAATATTTGAAATTTATTTTTGTTATTGGTATAATAATTTGATTTTAAAACACAGAATTTAATAATATAGTTATAATTGTAATTAATAGTATTTATATGGTGGTGATTTTACTTGGAAATTTTAGATAAATTAAAAATACTTAGTGATGCTGCTAAATATGATGTTTCTTGTTCTTCAAGTGGGAGTAAAAGAAAGAATATTAATAACGGACTTGGAAATTGTAATACAAATGGAATCTGTCATACGTTTACTCCTGACGGAAGATGTGTTTCACTTTTAAAAATTCTTTTAACTAATTATTGTATTTATGACTGTGCTTATTGTATAAATAGAATTAGTAATGACATTCCTAGAGCTTTTTTTACCCCTGATGAAGTAGTTGACTTAACTATAAATTTTTATAAAAGAAATTATATAGAAGGTTTGTTTTTAAGCTCTGCTATTATCCAAAATGTAAATTATACTATGGAATTATTATTAAAGGTCACTAAAACATTACGAATTACTCATAAATTTAATGGATACATTCATGTTAAAGCTATTCCTGGTGCTGATGAAAAATTAATTGAAGAAACAGGTTTATATGCTGATAGAATGAGCGTTAATATCGAGCTCCCATCTTCTAAAGGATTAAAGCTTTTAGCACCTCAAAAAAATAAAGATAGCATATTAAAACCTATGTCTCTTATAAAAAAACAAATAATTCATTCAAAAGAGAATAGCAAATTGTTTAAGAGTGCTCCCAAATTCGTTCCCGGTGGACAAAGTACACAACTTATTGTTGGTGCTACAAATGATAATGATTATGATATTCTAAAACTTTGTGAAAATTTATATAAAAGCTATGATTTAAAAAGAGTTTACTATTCTGCCTATGTGCCTGTTAATCAAACACCAAATCTTCCTGATATAAAAGAACCACCACTTATAAGAGAAAACAGGCTTTATCAAGCAGACTGGCTTTTGCGTTTTTATGGGTTTAAAGCCGATGAAATTCTTAATAAAGATAATCCTAATTTTCATGATAAGTTAGATCCAAAAACTTTCTATGCACTTAATAATCTTTATTTATTTCCTGTAGAGATAAATACTGCACCTTACGAATTACTTTTAAGGGTTCCCGGTATAGGTATAAAATCCGCTAAACGAATAATTTTAACAAGAAAAGTTGGATTTCTAAATTTTTATGACTTGAAAAAATTAGGAATTGTTTTAAAAAGAGCTCAATATTTTATAACTTGTAAAGGTAAATATTATGGTGATGTTGATATAGATAAAGACAAAATTGAAAATAGATTAATTTTAAAAGAAAAACAAATGATAAAACCCAATAATTATGAGCAACTTTCTTTGTTCTCAAATTTACCTAGTATACCTAATTCTGAAGATAAAATTAAAATAATAACTGGTCAAATTTAAAATAATTAAGAATCGGTAGGTGAAATGTTTATGAATATCTATACTTTTGATGGATCTTTTGAAGGATTTTTAACTTGTATTTATCATAGTTATTATAATGATATTAAACCTAATAACATCATAGCAACCAAAAATTGTATTCCAAATCTTATAGATAATTTTATAGATATAATTACTGACTTAGATAACTCTTCAAAAGTTTATACTGCAATGGAAAATATCTTTACTAATGAAACAATAAAGAATATTATGTACGTATTTCTTAGTGCCAATGAAGAAAAATATTGGATACTTCACAATTATATAAGATTAGCTTTTAAATTTAAAAAAGATGTAGATATGTATTTAAATAATGATATTATATTAAAAGTTTCTAAGATTTCTAGAACTGTAAAATTAGAAGCCCATCGTTTTACTGGCTTTGTACGTTTTAAAGATTTAGGTGACAATAAATTTTATGCTTCTATAGAGCCTGATAATAATATTTTAATTCTTATAGCATCACATTTTACTCATAGATTTAAAAACCAAAGTTTTATAATACATGATGTTAAAAGAGAATTAGCGCTCATATATAATGGTGAAAAATATTTTATAGATTTTTTTAGTAAAGCAAACTATCACTTAGCAACTAAAATTAATGATGAATTTTATGAAGATTTATGGAAAAGTTACTATACTTCTGCTTCTATACAAAGCAGGAAAAATCCAAACCTTCAACATAGACAAATGCCTAAAAGATATTGGAAATTTTTAATTGAAACAAGCTAAAATAATAGAGCTAAAATAATATTAGCTCTATTATTTTTTAGAAATATTCTCTTTTCTCAAAAATGTAATAGTGTCATCAAAACTCATTGGTTTTGCATAATAATATCCTTGAACTATATCACAGCAGTGCTTTTTTAAATAATTTATTTGTTCTTCTTTTTCTACCCCCTCAGCAATAACTAAAAGATTTAAACTATGTGCAAGTTTTATTAACCCTTCTATAATTCTTTCACTTTTTTCATTTACCCCTATGTCATCAATGAAACTTTTATCTATCTTTAAGCAATCTAAGTTTAATATTTTCAAATACTTTATAGGTGATAGACCAACTCCAAAATCATCTAGTGACATACTTATTCCATAATCATGAATGTTATCTAAAGTCGCTAAATTTTTTTCTAATGCGTTCATTATTAAACTTTCTGTTATTTCTAATTCTATATATTTAGGCGCTAAATCATATTTTTTTAATGTGTCTTTTAAAAATTCTGTTAGTAATTTATCTTCCAACTGTATTTTAGATAAATTCACAGATATTTTAAAATTATCATATCCATTCTCAAGAAGTTCTCTACACTTTTTACAAGCTTCCTCAAAAACAAATCTTCCAATGGGAATTATCAATTTAGTACTTTCAGCAACTGGTATAAATTTACTAGGTGGTATAACTCCTTTTTTTCCATGATTCCATCTTAACAATGCTTCCAATCCTATAGTTTTTTCATTTGCAATGTTTATTTTAGGTTGAAAAACCACATACATCTCATTTTTATTTATAGCTTTTACTAAGTCTTGTTCCATATTAAAAATTCTATTTACTTCATCACATTTATCTACTTCAAAAATGCTAAAAGTATTTTTTCCTATGCTTTTAGATTTAAACATAGCAATATCTGCTTTATAAATTAAATCACTGATTATTGCCCCATGATCTGGATAAATTGCTATACCAACATTTACACTAACAAAAAAATCTTTTTCATCTATTTTTAACGGGTATTTAAATAATTCAATTACTTTTTCTGCATTTTCTTTCACACTCATATATCCAGTGAAATCTTCATATAAAATAAAAAATTCATCTGCATTGTATCTAAATACTGTATCTTTTTTATTTACTCCATTTTTAATCTTCTTTCCTACAGCCTTTAATAATTTATTACCGAAATCATATCCTAATTTATCATTAATTTCCTTGAAATCATCAATATCTATAAGCATTAACGTCATTTTTTCTTTTATTTTTGTTGAATTTTCCATATCTTTTTTCATTAAAATTTCTCTTAAAAAAAATTTATTTGGAAGTTCTGTAATATCGTCAATATATCTTATTTGGGAATATTTTCTTTTTTCTTCTTTTTCTCTTGTTATATCCTTTACTGAAATATAAACTTTATCTTTATTACCTAAATTATCTAAATTAGCTTGTCCTCTAATTTCTATCCATTTTTCATTATTATTTCTATTTATTAACTTAAACTGATTGTAATAATATATCTCACTACTTTTTAAAAACTCCTCAAAAGATTTAATATATTTTAACGTATCATCTTTAGTAAAATATTCAGCACATTGATTCAAAGAATTTATTTTTTTGTGCAAATTTAATTCATCTAATACTGCATTAATTGATGGACTCATTTTAATTTTTTTATTTTTAGTGTCTATATTTATTACTCCATCAATTCCCCCACCTATGTATGGATAGGAACTTGCTTTGCTTTTGTCAAACCATAGGTTTTCATACTGTTTAAATTTATCTATATATTCTACTATTACCTTTTCATCATGTATATTTCTATAACTTATACCACTAGTAATTAATTTCCCTACTGTTCCATCAGCTCTTATTATTCTATATTCATTAGAAAATTTCTGTTTATCATCAGAAACAATATCATTTAAAATTTTATCAAAAGAATAATCTACATCATCAGGATGTATAAATTGTTTCCAAAACTCAATATCATCCTTTTTTTTATAATATTTTTTAATTCCTAAAATATCATATCCTATAAAGTTTATATTGAATTCTTCAGTGTTTGTATTCCATTCCCATAAAATCTCATCATAACTTTGTATAGTTTCTTCCGATTTCACTTTATAATCTTTCTTTATATTATCGTATTGCTTATTTAAGTAACAATTATAAGCCTTATTATAAAAAATCATATAATAACACCTCATATTTTTATACCACAATTTGTATTTTAAAATAGATTTTTTAGTTTTTATTCTACACCATCTTTTAAAATACCTTTGAAAAATTTAATTAATAAAATTATTCATTAAAAGTTTATTAATATACTAGAGTTTAAGTTTATTACTCTGTCAATAATATCTATATTAATTATTATTTTTAAAATGCATTAACTATACACTTAATATTAAATTTACAACTAATTAAATTAAAATATAGCTAAAATAATTTTATTCTCTAAAAAAACTTATCTTTTTTTTGCAAAAGACTTCTAAACTGACATTTCAACTTAAATATTATAAATTTTATATAATCAATAGTACATGATTTAAAATATATTGGGAGTTAATTTACTTTTATAAGTTAACTATAGGGAAACAAGCTCCAATTTAAATTTATTCAATAACTTTAAAATATTTTCACACAAGATACAGTGTTGAATTTTAAGTGATTCGGAGCATGTCTCACTATTTTAGGTATCCAAGTTTTGGAATGGATAATTTTAAAAGTCAACTTGGAACGCTATATAGGGAAACAAGCTCAAATTTAAATTTATTCAATAACTTTAAAATATTTTCATACAAAATGTAGTGTCGAATTCTAAGCGATTCAAAGCAGGTCTCACTATTTGGGGTATCCAAGTTTTGGAATGGATAATTTTAGAAGTCCACTTGGAACCCTATATTAATCTTCAAGCCATATCTATATTTTTTAATACTTGATCTTTTTGTTTTTAAAAAGTATCTCCCTTAATATATAATAGATATGTATTAAAACTTTATAATTTAATTATATTCCAAAATTATGAATTTAGAGAGGTATTTCTATGAAACACATTAAAAAAATTAAAAAAATAAAGAAAACTATTAAAAAGCTTAAAAATAAAGTTATTAAAAAGAAAACCATTAAAAAGAAAAAAATTATAAAGAAAAAATAATTAAATTTACACCACATTTTTATATAAAAAATAACTAGCCTATAACTGGCTAGTTATTTGTTTTATATTTACTACTATTAATTTAAGCTGTAGCTACTTTCTTTTTCAATTTCCATATCTGTCTTTTTTACACACATTATTGCAACTACAATACTAGCTAATTCTGATATTGGTATAGTTGCCCAAACTCCATTTATTCCAAAAACCTTTGGTAATACTAATAATGAAATCAGTACAAATATAATCCCTCTACACATTGAAACTAATGTAGATGATTTAGAACTTTCTATTGATTGAAAATATGAAACCATAGATATGTTTGATCCCATAAATAAAAATGCTATAAAATAGATACCAATTCCATTAACTGTTATAGATGTAAGCTTATCATTTCCTCTGCTAAATAGACTAACTATTAATTCTGGGAATAAAAATCCTATTCCATAAAATACTACGCCAAAAGAAAATGCTGTTATCACACCTAATTTCAAAGCTTTTTTAGCTCTATCATATTGTTGTGCTCCGTAATTTATACTTATTATTGGTTGAATAGCTTGAGCTATACCATTAAATATAGCTACACATATCAGAGATATATTTGCAATTATACTATATGAAGATACACCAATTGAACCTATTAAATTACCTATAACCATATTAAATGCAAATATTATTAATCCATTTGACATTTCCATTATAAAACTTGGAAAACCATTTTTAAATATTCTCTTTAAAATTTCTATATCTATTTTTAAATTATCACCAGTAATTCTTAATGTATTATTTCCTCTTATAAAATGAGTGCTTAAAAGTACTATTGTTACTACTGGAGACATTGTTGTTGCTATTGCTGCACCTTTCATTCCCCATCCTAAAATAAATATAAATATATAATCAAATATTACATTAGCCATATTTCCTGCAAGCATACTCCACATTGCAAGTTTAGGATTTTTATCATTACGAACAAAAATCGCCAAAGTATTAGCCATTAAAAATCCCCAACTAAACCAAACAATTACCCCTAGATAACTTTTTACCATTGAAAAAATTTCTTCAGTTGCACCTAAGCCATAACATAGTTTATTTATAAATACTACGGAAAAAATAGTTATTATTAATCCTATTAAAATATTAATCAATATAGATGTAGTGAATATTTTATTTACTCTATCATATTCTTTTTTTCCCATGGATACTGAAACTGCTGTTGCTCCACCTATTCCTAATAATAAAGCTACTGATGAAAAAACATTAAATATAGGTATTACTATATTTAATGCAGCAAGACCATTGCTTCCTACCCCTCTTCCTACAAATATTGTATCGAATAAAATATTTAAAGATAAACCTATCATTCCTGCGATGCTTGGTATTAAATATTTTATAAATGTTTTCTTTACATCATCTTTTAATAAATCTACTCTTTTCCCCATAACAATTCCTCCTCTAATTAAATTAAATATATCTAAAAGTGTATCTAAAATTACTTTAGAACACTTTATTTATGCGCCAAGAGGTATTGTAAAGGTTATAGCGGCTATAATGTCAAGATGTTTTTTTTGAAAGAAATATAAGCTTTTCTTTTATTCTTTTGTCACATAATTATCCCTATTCTGAATTTAATGTTTTTATAAAAAAAGCTAAAAGTAATTAAACAAACTTACTTTTAGCTTTTTTTTAAATATTATTAAATTCAACTGGTATTTGCATCTCTTTTATGTATTCATCACTATAATCTGAAAAAGTTATATCTATTATCGTTATCATTACTCCATCACCACTTACGCTGTAATTATTATCTTTTATGAATCTCATTAACTTATTAAAATACTTCTTCTCATCATCACCAGTATACGTAATAGTAGCATATATTCCTTTCTTTAAAACTTTAATATAGTCTTCTTTGATATTAGCATTTTCAACTAATAACCCTACTGCATCTAAATACTTATAATTTCCATTTAATATGTTTTCTTTAGATATTATGGAGCAAATTCTACTATTAAAAATATAATTGTCATATTTAACTTTTTTGTATAATTCTTTCAGTCCGTATTCAAAATTCACACTATTTCCACCGTTTTTCAAATTGTATGACACAACTTTTCTTGATTCCATTTCTCTAAAAGAACATATGTATAAATTATTATTATCTCTATAATATTCAACTATATTAATTTTTTCTCTAACATTTTTTAAATGTTTATTTAAAATATTTATTTCTTTTTTTAAAATTTTTTCATGTTCCTTTAACAAATCTACCATTTTATTTAAATCTCTGTCATGAAAATATGCTTTAATCTCATCTAGAGAAACTCCTAATTTTTTAAAAAACAATATAGAATCTAACATTGGAAATTGTTCTACATCATAATATCTATATTGATTCTCTTCATCTATGTGTTGTGGCTTAAAAAGTCCTATTTTATCATAATATCTAAGCGTTTGAGTTGATACATTATGTAATTTTGCCATTTCTCCAATTAAAATTTTATTTTTCATTAAAAATTCACCCTTATACCTTTTGCTTTTGTTAAGTTTATATCTAATTTTAAATCTTAGACTTTATATATATAATAATCTCTTCAAATTCAGATACTTTAAACATTTTTAATAATAAACTATAAATAATTATACCTATTACAATAGATACACCTATTGCTACTAGCATATTAATCTTATATATCAAATCATAAGAAAGTTTAACTATAGCTCCCATCACTAATGAAGCAATAAATATTTTTAACGTCGGTTTAAATATAGGTTTAGTCTCTATATTTTTTATTTTTTGTTTTACACTTCCAAATAACAATATAGTAGCTACTATTGCAGCTAATGAAGTTGATAACGCTAGTCCTTTTAACCCTAGTTTTTCTATGAATAATAAACTTAGTATTATGTTTATTATTACAGCAATTATTCCATTTATTGTAGATTTTTTTGTATCTTGAGCTGCATATAATGATTTATTAAATATATCTCTAAGCCCAAAAAAAGGTATACCAATTGCATAATAAGCAAGTGCAGAAGCAGTCATTTCTACGCTTCTATCATCGAATATTCCATGTTTAAATATTACAGTTATAATAGGTGTACTAAGTACTATTAATCCTATTGTACATGGAAATAATATCATATTCATATTATTTATACCCTTTTCCATATAAAATTTGAATTTCGCTCCATCATCTTCACTTATAGCCATAGACATAGTTGGAAAAATAACAGTTATTATAGCCACTGCAAAAGTAGCATAAATAACATCGGATACTCTTTGACCATAAACCAATGCAGATATTCCTCCATTAGCTATGCCTGATGCTAATGTTTGATCCACTAGTTTATTTATTTGATTCGCAGATGCTCCAATTATTACTGGCAAAATCAACATTAGCATTTTTTTTATTCGTTTATCTCTTAAATTTAATATAGGTTTAAACCTAAATCCATGTTTATATAAAAATGGAATTTGAGCTAACGCCCTAAGTGCAGCTCCAATAACTGTTGCAATTGTTAACCCATATACACCACCATTTGCACCAAATAATATGTAAACTATAACCGGAATATTGAATATAAGTCCAACAACTGTTGGTCCTAAAAAATCATCCATAGTTTGAAGTATAGCGGTATACCCTGAATGCATAATCAAAAACACTAAAGTTACAACACTAATTCTAGTAAGATTTACAGCTAAGTTAAAAGTTTTACTATCTGCATTTAACGCCATAATTTTTACAATCGCCGGAGAAAATATAACGCCTAAAATAATTAGTATTATTCCTAATACCGTTGTTATATTCATAATATTATTTGCAAAATCAAACATTTCTTCTTTACCTTTTTTATTTAAGGTATCACTCAGTATTGGAATAAATGTTGTTGTAATAGCTAATGCAATCATAATAAATAAAAAGTCCGATACATTCATAGCTATATTATAAGCATCTGTCTGATAGGTAGTTCCAAAAGCACTTCCCACTAATGCATCTCTTAAGAATCCTATAGCTTTATTTATAAGTGTCATAATCATAATGACCGTAGCAGCTTTTGCTAATCTTTTTTTCATAATTTCCTCCAAATGCTTTTCTTATCACTTCCATAATATTATACACTATAGACAAACTTTTCTTCTACTATACCCTAGGGAAACAAACTTGAATTTTAATTTACACAAAAGAGGGGTTGTATCAAAATCAAGTTTAAAAAACTTCATTTTGGTACACCCCCGTCTATTTCCACTATATATTTAAATGTTTCTAAATCCACTAATCACTATGTTTATTTAAATTTTATAAAACTAGTAGATAATTATAAACTATACAAATTTGAGCAATAACATAAGTTATCCAAACCCAAATGGATTGATTTTTAAGACCTATCTCCTTTATTTCTGATAAAGATATTATAAAATCCGAAATCATAAATATAGTTGCCCCTATAGTTAAAATAATAAATTCCCCTTTAGATTCTATTGCTAAATTTAATGATAAAAACATCATAGTTGATATAAGAATTGAGTAAATTAAGCTAATAAAATTAAATTTTTTAGTTCTTGTATTGTTATAAACAAACTTTTTCCATACACCTAAAATTACTATATAACCTATAATGAAAATTAAAATCAGTCCACCAAATTCATATTGAAAAATCTTAGTAATTTCTATATAACTTAATATATAAAGTATATGTGCTAGTGAAAAAAACGTCATACCTAACATTAACCTATCTTTTGATTTTATAAGCTTTGCCATTGCCATATCCCCAATTGCTGAAAAAGTCATTCCTAAAAATATGAACATTAAATATGTTTTTAAATTTTCATTGTTATTTGTTTCCCAAAAAATGAAAGCCACTATTATCATTGAAAAACTAAATAACATTTTTATGAAAGTATGAAGTTCACCATTGGTTTTTCCTTCTTTTTTGCATCTAATCGTTACATAAACACTATCTAAAATTATAACTATAAACTGCAATATTGGAATTAATAAAAATATCCGTTTTGCTACCAACACAAAATTCACCTCCATTTATTTTAACTACTCTATAGGGGTTTGAACTAGGCTTTAAAGTTATTCATTTATCAAATGAGAAAGTTTTAATTAATATTTTCCCAATAACTAACAGATTGTTTTAGTTAAAAGTTAAGAGTGACTAGTGAACAGTTGTAGTTATTTTTCTCAACTGATAACAAAAATTTCATGTGTAAATTTAATTTCAAGATTGTATCCCTCTATAGGGTTCCAAGTTAAATCTTAAACTTATTCATTTATCAAATGAGAAAACTCAAATTAATATTTTTTTTAATAACTAAAAGATTATTTTAGTTAAAAGTTAATAGTGAATAGTGAATAGTGAACAGTTTTGGTTATTACTACTCACTTCGTTCCTAGTAATTTTCAACGTATCTTTTTATAAATTTGTAAAGCAAATTATATTGATAGATTTTTTAAAATCATTTTCAGAAAGTGGTTGCCACTTTCATCCTAAATTCATAATTCATAATTCTTAAGTAAATATATTTGCACTTATTTTTCTCAACTGATAACAAAAATTTGATGAATAAATTTAAATGGCAGCTTGTTTTCCTATATAGGGTTCCAAGTTGACTCTTAAAGTTATCCATTTTTAAACTTGGATACCTAAAATAGTGAGGCATGTTCCGAATCACTTAGAATTCAATGCTATATTTCATATGAAGCATTTTTAAATCATTGAATAAATTTAAATTGGAGCTTGTTTACCTATACTTATAAATAAATTACTTTAATATATAAACCAATTTAATTATAATCCTGTCTCTGTCTCTTCTTCTATAACTTCTTCTTCTCTCAATTGATTAGTCATCTTACCTATAGTAAAAAAAGTAATAAATTCTTTCCATGTTATAGGTAATATTATTGCATATGCTACTGGATATATATCATTTTTATTTTTTACATATGCAATATTAACAAAAAACTTTATACTTTTAAAATAAATATCATCTTCTTGTTCAATTGTTTCAGCATCTACCTCTAATTCTCCTAAATCCTCTAACCCTTCAAAATTTCCATTTTTATATTTATTAACCCAATATAAAAGTATTATAAAAAAATATTCTATAGTTATACCAAACTGAATATCAATAGCTACATTTCTTATAGGCGCAACGAAAATAGCTTGTATAGATGATAATAATTGTTCTTCCTCACTACCTAAAGCATTTTGCAATTGTCTACTTGGAATATTTCTTATTCTGCCTGTTCCCATTTTAAATTCCTTTTGTGTTATATTTTATTTTATTTCTTATTAATATACTATTTCAAGCTTAATAATTTTATGAATTCTTTAATGCTTCAATAAGGATAAATTTTAATTATTTACTTAATACTATACTTAAAAGCTACTTTAAAATCATTATTAAAATTAATTTATGAAAGGAGAGTTATAATGAATAAAATACATCTCAATATTTCCGGCATGGCAAATTCAGAGAGTAAAACTAAAATTAAAAATTCATTAACTAAAATAGAGGGGATTCAACAAATAGCAGTTGATCTTGCAAGAGGATCTGTGGAAGTTGAATATAATTCACCTGCTACTGAAAATGAAATAAAAACTTGTATTGAAAATACAGGCTACTCAATAAAATAATTGGATAAAAATAGGCAGTAATTTAAAAAATTACTGCCTACTTTTATTATTTTCTATTTTAAAACATATTTTTAATGCTTATAAATATTAATTGTTCAACTCTGTGATTCTACCTTTTTCACACTTATTTTTTTACTTTTCAAACTTTCACTTTCTCCTTCGACTGCATATAACTCCTTTGTAAAGGCTACAATTACAATCAGCATTATAATACCAAAAGGCAATGCCATAACTATTGATGCACTTTGTACCATAGCAAGCCCTCCAGCAAAAAGTAGTACTATAGTTATTCCAGCTTGCATCATTCCTAATACTATTTTTTTAGAATTTTTAACTTCTGTATTTCCATTTGATGTTATCATTCCCAAAACGTAAGTTGCAGAATCTGCACTAGTTATGAAAAATGTAAACAGTAAAATTACAGCAATTATAGACATTACCCAACCTAATGGATATGTTTCAAGAATCATAAATAAGGCAGTTTCAACTTTTTTTATAGCAACTGTTCCAACATTTAACGGTGCATTAATACCTAAAGTTCCAAATACATTCATCCAAATAATACAAAAACCAGCTGGAACAAACAATACTCCTCTTATAAATTCTTTTATAGTTCTACCTTTAGAAACTCTAGCTATAAATATTGCTACTGATGGAGCCCATGCAATCCACCATCCCCAATAAAATATAGTCC
Organism: Clostridium sp. ATCC 25772; assembly: GCF_001573875.1. NCBI lineage: Bacteria > Bacillati > Bacillota > Clostridia > Eubacteriales > Clostridiaceae > Clostridium > Clostridium sp. ATCC 25772. The sequence goes on along the minus strand of NZ_LFRG01000016.1, from coordinate 39,916 downwards.
ATTTCCCATACCATTCACCTTTTACAAAGATATTATTGTTAGTAGTAACAAGTTCTACCGCATACCCTTTTAATCCTAAGATTAAATTATTGAACATATCACTAAATGGTCCTATAATAATTGCCATAACTAAAAATATCCCTGCCAAAATCATATTGGTATTAGATAATATTTTTATCCCTTTGTTTACACCTGTACAAGCAGATATTAAAAATAACACTGTTATTATTGATATTATTATTATCTTTACAACATTGTTATCTGGTACTCCAAATAAATAATTTAGCCCACTGTTTACTTGAAGAGTCCCCATTCCAAGAGATGTAACTATTCCTGCCATCGTTGCTAATACAGTAAATATATCAACAATTTTTCCTAACATTCCATTAGCTCTTTCCTCACCTATTAAAGGTATTAATAAACTACTAATAAGTATGGGTTTTTTTCTTCTAAAATGCATATATGCTAGTGCTAATGCTAAAACTGAATAACATGCCCATGCGGATATTCCCATATGAAGAAATGATTTGGTAAAAGCAAATTCCTTTGCCTCTGGTGTTGCCCCTTGAAGGTTTAACGGTTTAATATAATGTGTTAATGGTTCTGCTACGCCCCAAAAAACTAGTCCTATTCCAATTCCTGCACTAAAAAGCATACAAAACCAAGTTAAATTTGAAAATTCTGGTTTTGAATCATCGTCCCCAAGCTTTACATTCTTAAATTTGCTAAATGCTATCCATATACAAAATAAAAAGAATATAAGCATAAGACCACAATAGACCCATGAAAATTTATCTATTATTATTGAATATACTAAATTTACTCCATTTTCTAAACTAGTTCTAAAAAACACTCCACAAATTACTACCAATATAGCAAATACTATAGAACTAATATAGACTATATTATCTTTCAAAAATTTTTTATTAATATTCTTCTCTTTTTTATAAATCATAAAATTTATCTACCCCCTAAGTGAAATCTTATCCTTTTTATAAAGTTGTCAGTTTTGAGAATAAAAAAGTAACTTAATTTCAATATATTAAGTTACTTACTTTTTTGTTCTGACACATTTATATTAACATATAAGTTGTCATAATGCAAATTGTCCCATTATATCTTTATATTAATTTTACATCTTATATTTTTTATGATAAAATTTAAAATTGTGTGAATATATATGGCTCTAAAATTTCCTTTCAACTTATACATTAGAAATTTTCGATGCCTAAATAGTAACCACATAATTAAAAATAGCTTAAATTGAATAATATAATTAGAATAAAAATTTTCTATAATTCATGAATAAATTAAAATTCTAGCTTATTTAACTATATAATTATTCTAATTTCACTTTTAAATTAGCTTTTTAATAAATTTATAACATTTAATTTTTATAGTATATATTTAGGGGAGTGCATATGTATAATGACAAAGAAAGTGAAAATTCCAAACTACATAAGAATTGCTATTGATATAGCTCATAGAATAGTTAAAAATGAATTTGCTGAAGGTAGCAAAATAACAGGTAGAACAACACTTGTAAGTATTTATCAAGTTTCACCTGAAACTATAAGAAGATCCATTGCATTACTTAAAGATATGGATGTTGTTACAGTAAATGAGAAAAGTGGAATAATAATAAATAGTAGGAAAAAAGCTGTTGATTTTTTAAATAAATTTAAAACTCAGTCTGATTTCAACAACTTAAAATCAGAAACTTTTGAACTATTAAACGAAAAGAAAAAAATTGATAATGAAATTGAGCAAAAATTAAATTCTATAATAAAATTTGCCACTCAACTTCGCAATGTAGGTACAATAATTCCCTTTGAAAGTACTGTACCTGTTGACAGTTCTATAATTGGCAAAAGTATCGGTGAGCTTAATTTTTGGCATCATACAAAAGCTACAATAATTGGTGTGAAGCGTGATAATGAAACTTTTTTATCTCCTGGACCTTACTTTACATTATTAGCTAAAGATATTTTAATTTATGTAGGCAATGATGAAGTTCTAGAAAACGTTGAAAATTACATGATTAATCCCTTTAATCGAATATAATAGAAAAGTTTCTATGTTTTATATTATTCATAGAAACTTTTTATAGCATTTTATATTTACTTTTTTAATTTCTTATAAAACTCTTCTGTTTTATTTTTATTTTCAAAATTTATAAATACATATTTCCTATCATTATACTTTATCTTTACAACTTGATTTTCATCATTTAAAACATATAATCTTACATTTCCATGTTTGATTTATACTATTGTTCTTTTATCCATTCATTCCAGGTATCAGGAGAATATCCAATTGTAGCTTTCTTACCATTTCTAACTATTGGAGTTTTATAAAGTTGCGGATTATTTAATAAAACTTCCATTCTAGTCTCTTCTCCTCTTATTTTATCTAGATTGAATTTTTTATAATCCTTCGAAGTAGAATTAATTAAATTGTTTAATCCTACTGCATTTTTTATATTTTGAAGTTCCCCTTTACTGGGAGCTTTCATTTTTAAATCTATAAACTGAAAGTTAATTTTTCGTTCTTTAAAAAATCGTTCTGCTTTTTTTGTATCAAAACATTTTCTTATTCCAAATATTTGTATATTCATTTAGTACCACCTTTTAAATTTAGTTTTTTATGAAATTAAGTAAATATATAGAGTTTTAAGTTGTCTTTTTAAATTATCCATTTCAAAACTTGTATACTCAAAATAGTAAGATATAATCTAAAGCACTTCAAATTCAACACTGCATCTTGTATGAAAATATTTTAAAACTATTGAATAAATTTAAATTGGAGATTGTTTCCCTATATATCATTTTAAAATAAAAAGAAGCATATGAATACCCCATATACTTCCTTTTCATTTTTAATTCATACTTAATCTTTTATAAGATTTTAATGACATTTCTATTAATTGTTGCGACAAATCTATTATTTCTGCAATTTCATCTTCAGTGAAATCCCATTGTTTAGCAAGATGATCCACTAATTCTCTTTGTTTTTCATGAAAAACTCCATCTGCTAATATCATTCTATATAATTCAAAAATAACTATATTTTTAATTTTTTTTCTTGAATTCTTAAAATCTTTAATTATATCGTCAGGATGCCTTTTTCTGGGGATATATTGATTGTCGAAAAAACCACATTCTTCAGAAAATTTTTTAAGCATCCAGCTTTCGCTAGCTGTAACATATCTATCCACTTTCATTGTATATTGGGCCAAATCTAAAAAACTTTTTCTTTCTTTTAATTGCAATTCCATTAAAAACATATATATCACCTCTATTTCAAAATATATAAACATTTAAATGGTACATAATCTTTTAAAGTAACTTATAAAAACCAAATTACTATGTACTTAACTTCTATATGACATCTTACCTTAATAACTTTAATTTCAAATTTTATGTTATAAAAATTTAATTTGAACTAAGTTTTCATAATAATTTAAATCAAATTAATTTTTTATTAGTTTATATTAATATACTATAATTTATTATTTTTTTCAAATATATTAAATTCACTTTTTCAAGTATAAATTTTAACTTTTCAAGTATTATCCATTCTATTTGTTATAAATATTTTGTATTATATTTTCATTACTTTACATATTATCTGCATTTCATCGAGGTGAATACATTGGTAAATAAAATTTTAAATTTTTCTAGTGTTGTTTTAGCATTACTACTTATATCTTTAGCTTATTCAGATATAAATAACCAAATTTGTTTTATTAAATTTTTTTCTATATTACAGATTATTATTTACCTTTTTATTATATTAATAATTATATTTTTACATAACAAATTAAATGTATTTAAAATTCTTATATGTACATTTTTATGTTTATTAGGACTTTTAAATTTTTTTATTTTTTTAATCTTTTAAGTATAAATTAATATATTTTAAGTAATATAGCTTTAAAAATAATTTTATTTTTTATATTATAAAATAAAATAAAATAATATTAATTATATTATTTAAACACAAATTATTACATACTACTATCATTTATATGTATATTAAATTCTATATACATATGTAAAATAGGTTGTTGTATAATTGAAATTCAGTGTAAAGTATATATTATTTTTCATTACTATACTTTAATTGCGACACTCACTGTATGGACAACAATCTATTTTATTTAGGTTTTATAATATAATTTTTTAACATTTTATGCTTTAATATAATTTAAAATTTATATTTTCTGTTGTTTAGGTATAAAAAAATGTATTTCAAGTAAAATAGATTTAAAATTTTTATAAAATGATATATATTGTTTATGGTTTAAGAATTAATACTTCATAAGGAGAAACTTATGATATATCATATAATTTTTATAATATGTTTTATTATTGCAATATGCTTAAAATTTTTTAATGATGTAAAAAATAATATTAAAATTCAAAAAATTTACATACTAATAAATACAGTTCTTGTTTTTTATATTCTTTTGTTTGTAAAAAATTTTATAATTGTATTTTTAAAATTAATTTTAAATAATTAGCAAATAATATCATTAAATTTATTTCATAATGCTTAATTATATATAGGAATTTAAAACTATTTTTTACTTTTAAATGAAAGATTTTAGTTCCTAAAAAATGATAACAAGCTTATAAATATTAAAAACTATTCTATAAGATAAATGTTCAGCTTGTTTCATTATGATACATACCAAAAATTTAAAGTCATCAACGTAAGGCTTTAAAATCATATATATATTCACAACAAAAGGCGAGTTAAAAATTTAATCTCGCCTTTTGTTATATATTAAATTATTTCTTTTATTAATTTACTCACAAGTTTTGATGCTATTAAACATCTTTCTCCATTTTTTAAATGTATTAATTTTTCTTTAGTATCAATTTCTTTTATATAATTTTTATTCACTATGAAAGATTTATGACATCTATAAAAATCTTCACTCAACTCTTTTTCCATATCTTTCAATTTACCATAAAACTCTATTTGTCTTTTTGCCCCGTGTAAAATTATTTTATGCATATTATGGGATGTTTCAAAAAATAATATTTCATCATAATCTATGTTTATAATTTTGTCATAAACTTTTATGCTTATACTTTCTTTGTTTTTTTCTTTATCGAACTTTTTCTTAGCTTTTAAAATACATTCTTCCATTCTTTTTTCTAATGTATTTATATCCCCTTTATATATATAGTCCATAGCCTCTACTTTGTATAAAAAAGTAAGATAACTCATCTCTAAATGAGCTGTTATAAATATTACTACCCCTATGGAATCGTATTCTCTTATTTTAGAAGCAAGTTCGATTCCATTAATATCTTTGTTTAAATCAACATCTAAGAAATAAACGCCTACAGTTTCATTATCTTGTAAATGTTTGATTATATCGTTTGGATTATCTGTAGAAATTTTAACATCCAAAATTATATTTTTTTCTTTTGCTATTTTTTTAATTATCCTATTAAATTTTTGTCTTTGGTTTTTGTCATCTTCACAAAGAAAAATATTTATAACTATCCCCCCATTGAATATATTTCTAATGTCTGCATAAATTCTCCATTATTTAATTCAATATCAAATATTACGTTTTCATATTTATCTAACACTTCTCTTAAATTACTAAGACCTAGCCCTCTATTGGCACCTTTTGTTGAGAAACCTCTTAAAAACAATTTACTTATAGGTGGTAAAACATCTTTATAATTATTTATTACTATTATTAAAATAGACCTTTTCTTTTTTATAATACCTAATTTCAAAAATGGTTTTTCACATTGCAAAGAAGCTTCTATAGCATTATCTAGTATAATTCCTACTACCCTACATAAATCTAAAATATTCATTTTCACCTCTTTTATAGGATCAAATACATCTATACTTAAATTTATTCCTTTTTCCTTTGCAACTATCATTTTAGATGATACTATACCTTTTAATTCTAAAATTTCAATATTTTTTAAAACGCATAATTTAAAATTATTGGAGTTCATTTCTTCACTCAAAGGTGCAATATTTTCATTAAAAAATTTTTTTAGTCCTACCATATCCCCTTCATCTATATATCCGGCCATAGATGAAATAATATTTATATAATCGTGTCTGAATTTTCTTACCCCTGCATATACTGATTCTAAATTAGATGTGTATTCTCTTAAATTTTTTAAATGTATTTTGTCATTTTCAAATTGAAGTTCTTTTCTTACAGTAATAAGAACTGAATAAATAATAAGTATTAATGTTATAAAATATATTAAGAATAACGCTCCATTAAACTTAACTAATTTATTTGATATAGCACAACTTTCGTTTAATATTATGTTTACATAATATATTAATAATGTTAATGATAATATTATTAATACTAAAACGGAAGTTTTAAATTTAAAGTAAAAATCTATCATAGACAAGTTTTTTCTAAATAATTTTCCAACAAAATAACTTATAAAGTAAACAGCTACATAGACCATAATCCAATCCACTAAAAGCTTAGTATATGTAATTTCAATATTTAAAGCTAAATCAACATTAAAAAAACCTATCTTTATCCAATCAACAACATAATCTCCTATAACAAAGGTTATTGTTGAAAAAATTACAGTCATAGTACCTAATAAAAGTTTTTTATTTTTTATATAGTACACTATTATCAAACTTATATTAATAATAATTATTGGCAAGCAATCGCTTACATATGTAGGTAAATATTCTTCGAAGAAAGTAACTGATATTGTTATTATATCTATTAATGCTAATATCAAAATAGCCTGTTCTATATTGAATTTTATATTTGATATATTTATAAAACTTCTATAAATAATCGTAGACAAAAGTATTATATATAGTATTAACATTTTTAACCACTGCCTTATATTTATTTATTAATAATATTATATATAAGTTAATTAATACTTTATTTTAATATAACATAAATTATAAATTATTTACATATCCATTTATTGCTCAATGTAAATATTTAAGTAAATTTATAACTTAACTTAAATATTGTAATTTTTTCTTTGGTTTTAATTTATTTTTTTAATACACTTAATTTCATATATTTTAAAATAAAGTTATTTCTATTTAAAAAAGCAGTTTAAAATTTTATTTCAAACTGCTTTTTCATAAGAAAATACACTCACTTTTGTATTTATCTAAAATTTATTTATCTTTTAATAAAATCTCTATAATCTCCCATTATAGCTCTTGGTACTGGTAAATCTATCATTGTTTTTAATCCTGGGTCGGCATTTATAACATGTGGTATCATATTTACACACATAGCTATAGTTCCAAGACCACCATCAACTTCTGGCTTAATTGACATACTAACCTCTGGAGTTCCTTTTATTGTTATATAATCTCCTGTATATGTTCCTTCCATCTCAGGTTCAATTTGTTGAGGATGTATCATATCTATTTTCACTTCTCCATCAACATAACCTTGTCCTATCATATTTACACCTGCAACATCACCAGCTGCTGCAAATCCATATGGTGCTTTTCTATCTACTTTAGTTACAATAGGACTCATTTGTTGCTCAAATTTGTCAACATTAAAGCCAATGGCATCGCCAATCATTCTTACTGATTCTGCAAATCCAACGTGACCTGCTAGTTTGCCACTTTCCACACCTTTATTAAAATCTTCAACCGTTAAACCGACTCCTTGCTCTTCCATAACCGCTGGTCCAAATGGAGATAAGCTATTTACTCTCTTAGCTTCTATATGTTTTACATCTGTCATACACCCTGTTAAACATACAACTAATAAATCCATTATCAATCCTGGGTTAATACCTGTTCCTAAAATTGATACACCATTCTCCTTAGCTATTCTATCTAATTCTTTTGAAAGTTCTGTATTCTGAGCTTGTGGATAAGACATTTCTTCTGCTGTAGATATTACATTCACTTTTTTTTCTAAAGCAAACTTTAATTTTGGAAAAGCATTTTTAGTAAAAGAATCTGTGGCACATATACAAATATCACAACCCTTTTCAGTCAAAACATCCTCAATATTCGATTGCACTATTACATCCATTCGATTGCCTTTTTCAACATTTAATATATCAAATATACTTCTGCCTGCTCTTTCTGGATGCATATCACAAACTCCTATTATTTCTACACCTTTTCTCCCTAATAAAACTTTAGCCATACCACTTCCCATAGCCCCAAATCCCCAAAGTGCTACTTTTACATTTTCCATATAATTTACCCCCATTTTATTTTTATATTGTGAAGAAATCTTCACTTAAAATTACTTATTAAGCATTTTTTTCAATTTCAATCAACCTAAATTCTCAAGCATGTCCTATTTTAATCAGATACGTATTGAAATATAAATTTTAAAATTCATATTAATCTAAACAACGTATACCATAATTATTATGCAAAATTCATGCCAAGATTATATTAAAATAACCTGCTATATTATAATAATTATTATAATAATTAATGATTTATACCATCATTTCTTAAATTTACTTTTTTAATGTGCAACTTATTTTGCTTAAATATACTTATTTCATTGCAGGTTTGTTTATATATCATTTGAATATAATAAAATAGCAACTTTTCTTGCTCTTAAGTGCATATTTTTATGCTATTTTTAAGTAATCCATATATAAATATCCATTATTATAAAACTTAATAAAACTTTAACATTTTAATTTATACTTTATTGTTTTTAATTGAATATTTGTCTTTTTAAAATGGAAAACTATTCATATATGTTTTTTATTTTGGGAGGAATTTATGTGAATTTTAAATATATATTTTCAAATTATTTTCTAGCATTTTGTATAAGCACATTCATAATAATATCAGCAGTATTCTCAGTATGTATGTTTAAACCCTTGTACTATCTTGATATAAATACATTGAATTTACAATCTAGAATGCCTATATCTGTATATGAAATTAAAAAAAACTATAGCTATGCAGTAGATTATATACTAGAAAAGACAGATGATAATTTTTCTTTACCATCTCTACCCTCTTCTGAAAATGGTAAAACCCATTTTTATGAAGTTAGGATGATATTTAAATCATTAAAAAGTTTATGGCTTATAACCTTGGGAATTAGTATTTTATATGGTGTATTTAAAATTATAAATAAAGATTACTTATTTTTTAAATATAGTGGAAATATGCTAATTGTATTTTCAGCATTAATAGTACTAGGCACCTTATTTAACTTTAATTATATTTTTACATTGTTCCATAAACTGTTTTTTAATAATAATTATTGGCTTTTTAATTCATCACTAGATCCAATAATTTTATTGTTGCCTGAAAATTTTTTTTATCACTGTGCAGTTATTATATTATGTATAACCAGTTTATCTGGAATACTTTTAAAAATCATTTACAAAATTTCAAGAAAATCAAACTGGTAATAATAGTATTCTTATCATTTTCCACTGATACACATATGAATTTATCAATTAGATTAAAAACAAAGTCTGTAGTATAAATCTACAGACTTTGCTTTTTATGCTAGAATAGGAGTCATTCCTATACTGTCAGTATTATCATCATATCCTTTTTTAATTTCTTCATTTAATTCATTATATCCTTTAATTACTTCATCTTTTATATTATTTTTAGCATTATTTATACTATTGTATATGATTTTACTTGCATCTTTTACTTCTTTTGACACTGTTTTTGCTGTATTAACTACCTCTTTACTAATTGATATAACAGACTTAGTTACCTTTTCAACATCAGACATAGAGTTTTCTATAGTATTTTTTATGTTATTATAATCCTTTTGTACACCTTTATACCCATTTGAAATTGTATTAGGAATTCTTTTTATAGGCTCTTTTATTGAGTCTATTCCACCTTTTATAGATGCACTACTTTCAAATACTTTACTTATGATTCCCATACTTGGATTATCAATTGTCCCTTTAACACTAGCAACTGTAACTCCTACTTTTGCTGCTACTTCCATAACATCTGCCCCTACAGAAACTGACGTTTTTATTGTTGTATTAATTAAAGATGTAGCAGAATTTTTAATCTCTTCTGCTGCTTTTTTCAAATCGGCGGCTGTAGTTGTTACTTGTTTAACAGTGCTAGCTACTCTTGAAGCTGTGTCTGTTATCTTATGAGAAACAGATTCTGAAACATCTTTTAAAGTCTTTGCTACCACTTTAGCAGTGTCCCCAATAGTTTTTGAAACAGCACTTACAGTTTTTACAACACTTTTACTTACTGACACTGCCGTTTTAACAAAAGTTTTCACATTACTAGTAACAACTGATAATCCATCAGATACTGATTTAAAAAATCCAGATATTGAACTTTTGGTTGCATTTTGTTCTTTATTTACCGTGGATGAGTTACTACTTAAATTTACAATTGACTCTTTGTAGTTTTTCTCTAATTTTTTTACACTAGTAGCTTGTACATTTGAACTGTATTTACTCCTCTCCACATCTTTACTATTTGTTTTGCAATCAGTTGTTTTGTTCATAATATTTGCATTTAAATTAACATTACTAGTTATTTTCATAACATTTTCACTTCCTTATTTTATTTTTTTCTATATAAACTCTATATAAATAAAGAATATATTAGCAGTTTTTAATATATCATTTGCCCATTTGCAGAATAAGCTCCAGTTTCTAATAAAGTAAATTCATCTTCTAAAATAAACTCACCATCTATAAAAAGCTTCATTTTCCAGGTTCCTAATTGATACTTTCTACTTTTATTATCTAAATCCATCCAAAACCACAATGTTATAGCTTTCTTATTTTCTGGAGGATTAAATAAATTATTTTCTGTTATTTGAAAAAGTTCCCCAATAGGGTTATACCATGCTGTAGTTACAGTATGTAATCCTGTAACATTTGTAAATTGAAATCTTGTTACAACCTTTTCATCCAAAATAGTATTAAAAGTCTTTTTATTTACTAATACCTCATCTTCACTTACTGTTGAACTTATATCGTATTTCTCTATATGTGTAGTATACTGAGTGTTATTGTACATTCTTTCATTATTATCATTAATAATAATAGTGGACCAAAGGGATTCATTTTCATCTGGCAAATAAATATTAGCTATTGGATCATTAAGTTTTAATTCTTTATTAATAAGGAATTTGTATTTATACTCTCCTGGTTGTAATACACATTTTAAAACCCATATGTCATTTTCTTTTACCATTATTCCATCATTTGGATTAAAATTATTAAATTCACCTATCACTGATATTGTGCTAATAGGTAAATATTCATTTTCTTCATATTTAAAAATTGCTTCCATATAAAATACCTCCTAACTATTTATTATTACATCTATTTTCGTTAAATTATAGATAACATTTATCACTTCTTTTTCTACATAAAAATACACCGCATAAAATTTATGCAGTGTATTTTTATTTGATTTTTTATTATATATTAAAAATTATTTTATCTAACTAATTTTTTAGTTAGTGTACCTATTCCAACTCCCATCATTATTACTCCTATACAAGTTTCAATATTTGCTAAAAAGTATGCATCTGGGATTGGCTGTGCATTATTTACTCCAATACCAGCAAACATTCCAACACTTAAATTTAATGCTTCATTAAAATCAAAAATAAATGTTGATAGTTTAAATCTGTTATTTAAAAAGGCATATTTTATAATCTCACTATCAACCTCAATACCTACTATTAAATAAGCTATTGCAAAAATCAACATTATACCAATAGATGTATATATAGCATATAATGGTCTTTCACCAAAACCACAACTTATCCAATTTATTAAAGCTCCAATTCGTGGTAATGGTCTTAAAGTTTTTGATTGAGTTTTTTTTGCTAAAAAATAATATTCACCAAAATTATTTTTTATTTCATTTTCCTTAAATTTATCTGCTACAGTTTCATAAACCATGTAAATACCTTCATATTCATTTCTTGTACCTTTTTTCAATTCAATTTTATCAAAAAAAGTTTTTTCATCTATTTTACTCTTAAATTTATCTTTAAAATCTAAATCTTCTATATAGGTTTTTGTAAGTTTAAAACAAGATAAATCTACATCTTTAAATGTTATCTTACTTAGGTATGAATTAATTATGATTACAGAACTCATATCACTAAGTTCAAAGTTTGTATCTTTTACATTACAATTGTCAAATATAACATAGTTTAACAAACAATTATAAAACCTTGAATAGATATCACATCCATTAAAAGTACAAGAAAAATTATCATTTTTATTCAATGATGGTAACTTATCAGTTTCTTCCTTTATGAATATACAGTTTTCGAAAATTACTCCTCCACCATTTAAACTACATTTATTAAAATAACAACCTATAAATTTACAGTCTTGAAACTTTATATTATGAAATTTGCATTTATCAAACGTAGTACATATAATATCTATACCATTAATTTTCTCAAATTCTTCTTCGTTTTTCACTCTACCTTTTCCAAAAGTAGTTTCCTTAAAATCTTTAAAACTATATTTTTTATCCGGATTATAATTTACAGACATGTTTTTTGTATTTCTTATTTCATTAAACAACTTCTCATTATTATTATTTCTATTACTTAGCTGGTTTTTTAGTGCTACCCTTTCCTCTTTAAAATTTATATAAGCCATTTAAACCCTCACTTTTAATTTTTTAATAAATAATTTTCATTATTTATATTCTTTCCAAATGGCCTTATTTTATAAATTACAATTTATTTTACCTTTTCTCCACAGTAAGGACAATATTTAAAATTATTTTCCACAACTTTACCACAATTTGAGCAAACATTGCCATGTGAACAAATTTCATTTACTCCTTCTGTAGGTTTTAAATCCCAATAATTAAACTTAACATCTTTATCCTTTTCAAAACCCTTTCCTTTTTCAGTTGAAATTTCATAAATAAAATTACATCCATTGCATACCACATAATATTTCTCATCCCACTTAAAAATAGGTATAAAGAAAAAATGGAAAAAACTAAATGTCTTTATAATTCTTCCTCCTAATTCCATATCACAATTCCTACAAGATATATCATTTAAATTACCTATCTCTTTTTCTTTTCTTTCTACTCCAAATACTCCTATAAAAAACATATACTCCTCCATATCTAAATTAAATTTTCCACTTCCGTTTCTTTTATACAAAATCTTATACTTTAACAAGTTATATGTAAAGATATACGCATGCTTATTTTTATACGAAAAACTTAAAGCTATGAATTATTTTATTAACTCATAGCTTTTACATTTATAATTACAGTCATTAAATATTTTTAATTATATTTACTTTTTAAATCTTAGAACTTGAATACCTGTAAAAATTCCATATATAATAAAAATTACTGAAATTAATCTTATACTAACACCTAAATTACTGTCCTCATTAATAACAAGCAATATTAATGCAATACTAATTAACAACACAAATATAGATAAAAACATTAATTTATGTATATCCATACCCCAATTTAAAATTTTAGCTATAAAAATAATAACCGCAATACATATTAATATTATTCCTATCAATAAATCACCTCTTCATATGTTCCTTTTATATCTATTTTAATATAACATAATTTTATTATTCTAATGAAACAAGACTAATTTATCTATTCTTCTAAATATCATATATTGATATACTATATTTTTAAACATTACATATACACTTTTATGTATGGTGACAGTCATTAACTATTTAAAATCATATAACAATGCAACTCATCATAATATTTCTATTTAAAATATCTTCTTTTATTAGTCATATTTATATTCTATCCAACCTCTACCACCGACTTTTCTTTAACAACAGAAAGTGCTATTCCTAAAAGCATTCCAACTACTGCTGGTACTACCCATCCTAACCCCTTTGAATAAAAAGGTAAGCTACTACATAAATTTGTAACAAATCCTAACTTTACACCTACTTGTCCTAGTGAATCAACTAAACTTACAATTCCAGTAAACAATATAGTTAAACTATAAACTATAGAACTCTTATTAAATAAAGTATCTAACATTGATAATAGTATAAGCATTAATGCTATTGGATAAATTGCATTTAGTATTGGTACAGATATTGATAAAATTTTTGTTAATCCCATATTTGCAAGTGTCATACTAGAAACACATAACACTCTAACCCAAGTTTTATATGATATTTTATTATTTAGTGATTGAAAATATTGGCTACAAGATGTTATAAGTCCAACACTAGTTGTTAAACAAGCTAAAGTAAATACAACAGCTAGTAATACAGCGCCTGGCTTACCAAATATATACATTGTCACATTTGTTAACGTCTGCGCTCCATTTTCAGTAGTTCCAAATCTTTCACCACTACTTGCACCTAAATATGCAAGCATTGAATAGATAATTACTAACAAAGTTCCAGCTATTGCTCCAGCTTTTATTGATGTTGAAACTATCACTTTTTCACTTTTAACTCCTCTAGATTTTATTGCTAAAGCAATAACTATTCCAAAATTCAAGGCTGCTATAGTATCCATAGTTAAATATCCATCTAAAAATCCTTTAACAAAAGGACAAGTCATATACTCTCCTACAGGTTCTCCGAAACTTCCTAATGGTTTAAATAAAGCACCAACAAATATAACTAATATTAAAATTAACAAACTAGGTGTCAACACCTTCCCCATACGATCAACTAATTTAGCTGGTGATAAAGAAAGCCAATAAGCTATAATAAAAAATATAAATGTATATAATAACAATGCTAACGTTTTTGATATACCCTGTGGCAGATATGGTGCTACTACCATCTCAAAAGGTAAACTCCCTGCTCTTGGAATTCCTAAACAAGGTCCTATAGATAAATATATTAACACTGTAAAAATTATTGCAAAAATAGGATTAACTCTTTTAGCAAGATTAGTCAATCCACCACATTTAGCAACAGATATTACTCCTAAAATCGGAAATCCCACAGCTGTTATAAAAAAAGCCCCCATACATATCCAAGTTTTTATGCCAGCTGATTGTCCTAGAAATGGTGGAAATATTAAATTTCCAGCCCCAAAAAATAATGAGAAGAGCATTAATCCTATAAGTAATAAATCTTTTTTTGATAAGTTTTCATTTGATAAGTTTTTCATTTACAATTTCCCCCTCGTTTAAACATAACTTCTTTTCTATAATTTATAATATCAATCTCAATTTCCATGAAATCCCCCCTTATAAATAAAAATTATAAATTTTTATAAAATAAAAAACTCGCCCCTAAAATAAGGGACGAGTTAAATCGCGTTACCACCCTAATTCTATAAAATAATCTATAATAAATAGACCTTTATAGCTCTTAGTTACGTATCTATCAATACGCTTATCTTTTAACGGTGAAAGACTCCGGCAAAACTTACTTAAACTAAATTCAGTTTTACTTCTCAGAGATGATTTTCCACTATACCTTGAACATTGGCTTACAGCAAAATGCCAACTCTCTGTAGAACAAAATATTGCTTACTTTTTCTCTTCATAGAATTTATTTTGTTATTTATTGTTTATATGTTATACTCAAGTTTATTTTTTGTCAATAGCTAAATTTTAAAAATATTTATAATTAATAAAATTTTAAATTATAAATATTTTATCCTTACATTTGTATTTTTATATAACTTTTTCATATATTCCACTATTTTAAGATATATATTTAATCATAATAATTTATAAATTTCTTTATTTATATTTTAGTTTAATTACTATACTTTGTATTCTCCATGAACACAATTTTCTCTTTTTGTTTTTTAGCTTATTTTCTATTAAAGCTTTATTCTTTATTATTGGCCTTATTATTTAAATTAACAAAAATAACGTTGTAATTCTAAAGCTTTTCTTTATATTTTAATTTTAACTAAGTATCTCTAAAAATTTAATAAAAAACTATTTATTTTTTATTTTCCTTTGCTATAATACTAAATGAATTAACATAACTTTTCTTTACGGGTAAAATTACTATAATTTAGTTGAAAAATATGTTAATTTTATTATTAAAAGATTAAAACTTATTTATAGATAAACTGGTAATTCTATATTAGTTGATACTTTTAAAAATAAATTAAACACTAAAATGCTAATTACTCTCACGATACATGCGAAAGTGTATCTTAATTAGATAAATTTAATTTAGAAGACAGTAGACATACTGTTTATGACATTAATTTAAATCCTTATTAAAAAATGATTAAGTATTGCGCACTTAATCATTTTTTTGTTTTTTATATAACTTAAACTAATTTAAATATTGTCTCTATACATTCTTTTATTATTTATGGTGACAGTAATTAAACATTTTGTATTAATACAATCATATTATTCAATAGCTATTAAATTTATTTTTATAACTTTACTTAATAATTGCATTTCAGCTATAAGCTCTTCAATATCCCCTTCAATATTTAATATATCTAAAGTTATTGTTATGTTCGCTGCCTTATTTATAGGAATATCTTGATTTATTGTTATTACATTTCCCTTAAACTTTACTATCGTCTCAAGTATCTCAGATAAAGCTCCATATTCGTGACTTGCTAATATTGAAATTGTAGCCTTTTGCCCTTTTACATCCTCTGTCATCAAAAAAACCTTATCTCTATATTTATAATATGCACTTCTACTAATCCCTACTACCTTAACTCCCTCTGTTATATCCTTTACATGTCCTTTGTATAACAATTGTTTAACTTCAACAACCTTACTAAATATTTCTGGTAATACCTCACCATCTACAACAAAATAATTATTTTCCATACTATTCCCCCTTAATTATTAATCCTAAAATTTTAAAACATCCAGTTTTTTTAATATAAAGTTACTTTAGAACTTTTTAAAAATATATTAACCTATGAATTCTATTCACTTATTATATTTTGCAATTCTTGCTCTTTGTACTCTTCATAAATACAATCTTTTCTTTTTGTGTTTTAGCCTAATTTCTATTAAAGCTCTATTCCTTATTATTGGTCCTATTCTTCAAATTAACGAAAATAAAGGTGTAATTCTAAAGGTTTTCTTTATATCTTTATTATAACTAAGTATCCCTAAAAATTTAACAAAAAACTATTTATTTTTTATTTTACTTTGCTATAATACTAACTACATTAACACAAACATTCTTAATTTATCAAATTATTACAATTACACTATAAAAGGAGGTTAATTGACTTATGAAAAAATTAGGACTTATACCAAAACTTATAATAGCAATAGCACTTGGAATTATTTTTGGAGCATTCTTTCCAAGAAGAGTAGTGGAGATTCTAGCGACCTTCAACTCCATATTTGGAAACTTTTTAAACTTTGTTATACCTCTTATAATTGTTGGATTTATAGTTGCTGGAATAGCAGAATTAGGGACAAGCGCCGGAAAGATGCTTGGAGTAACTACCCTGTTTGCATATGTATCTACACTTATAGCTGGATTCTTTGCATACTTTGTAGCATCTAAATTATTCCCATTTTTTATAGCTACTACAAAAACTTTATCAAATGCAGTTAATCCAGAAGATCATTTACTTAAACCACTTTTTCAAATTGAAATGACACCTTTAATGCCTGTTACAACAGCATTAATATTAGCATTTCTTCTTGGTTTAGGTATTGCATCAGTTAAAGGAAAAACTTTATTAAATGCATCGATAGAATTTCAACATATAGTTAAGAAAACAATAGAAAAAGCTATAATTCCATTATTACCAATTCACATAATGGGTATTTTTGCAAATATGACTTATGCAGGAGAAGTAAGCAGAATATTATCTGTATTCTGGAAAGTATTCTTGATTGTACTTGCAATGCATATATTAATGATAATATTCCAATTTGCAGTGGCTTGTTTGGTTGGTAAAAAAAATCTTATATCTTGCTTAAAAAATCAAATTCCTGGATACTTAACTGCAGTAGGTACTCAGTCCTCAGCAGCTACTATTCCAGTAAACTTAGAATGTGCTGAAAAAAACAAAGTATCTAGAGGGGTTAGAGAATTCGTAGTTCCACTTTGTGCAACTATACACCTATCTGGAAGTACAATTACTTTAACATCATGCGCTATAGCTATAATGTTATTAAATGGCATGGCACTATCATTTAGTCAATTTGCTGGTTTTATAGCTATGCTAGGGGTTACAATGGTTGCAGCCCCAGGAGTTCCAGGTGGTGCTGTAATGGCTGCACTAGGAGTTCTTCAAACAAATCTTGGTTTTAGTGAAGCTCAACTTTCTTTAATGATTGCTCTATACATCGCACAAGATAGTTTTGGTACTGCTTGTAATATATCTGGAGATAATGCAATTGCTATCTTAGTTGATGCTTTTAAAGATAAATTGACACCTAAAAATGCTAGTTACTCTAAAGATACACCTGAAAATGTATCTTAATTAGATAAATTTAATTTAGAATGCAGTAGAAATACTGTTTGTGACATTAATTTAAATCCATACTGAAAAATGATTAAGTTTTGCGCACTTAATCATTTTTTATTGCCTGTATTTTCACTAATATATATTTTTATAAAACCAATGCCTCTTATTATCTATTTTATATAAAATATTCTTCTTTATATTTCTCCAATTCAATTACCACATAAACATTTCTATAGAGAAACAAGCTAATCTTGAATCATAATTATGGACATCTACATATAATTTCTTTCTAAATACACATAAAAAATTAAAACATTTTTATCCTGTAAGCCTTATAAAAGTTGTAGTATTTATAACTCTAAATATGAAAACTACCTTTAGTATATTATTCTCAGATATTCTCATTTTATTTTCTAAATATGTAGATTTAAATACTAATTTCACTTTTATTGACAAATTGTGAATTTTTTTAGGAACAAATGGTTTTTTAACAAAATTATATACAATATGTAAAAATTATCTTATTATATTAAATATAAGTTATTGCTACAAACTTATATTAATACACCAAAAATTTTCAAAATTCATAATTTTAAAGCAAGGAGATGATAATCAATGAAAAAAAAATCTTTATTAATTGGTGTTATTGCCCTGTTAATGGGTATAAGCATCGGTAATTTTAAAACAGTTCATGCAAACACTAATGCAACAGGAATGTATGTTAGTCCTACAAATGTAAAGCCATCGGATATTATTACTAATGATTGGAGTGCAATCAAAAACCCACCATATACATATTGGGCAGTACACAATTGGAATGCCGGTGGGGAAGCAGGTGGCTATGCTGGTTTTCAGCAGCGTGCTGACAGGCGTACAGCTCATTTTGCAATTTGGGATCCAGTATCGGTTAGACAGCCAATTGAAGCAGAATATCTTTCTCCCAATTCTACTTCATCCCGTTTTGGCGGTGAAGGTGAAGGAATGAAAGTTGAAACAAATTATAATTGGCAACCCAACAATTGGTATAAAATGACCATGCGTAATTGGCAAGAAGATGGACACACAAAATTTGGTCAATGGATACGGGATGAATCTACTAAACAATGGAAACAGATAGCTATTCTAGATTTTCCAGTAGCAAATGTTAACTTTAATTGGGGTACTGGAATGTTCCAAGAAGACTGGGCAGGAAATGGTCACCAAGAAAGAGAAGCTAGATTAAAAAATTTTTATAGCAGAAATGTTTCTGATAGCTTATGGAATTCTTTAAACAAACAAAAAATAACTAGTCAATATCCTAATATGAACTGGAATGGCGGAGGAAATTCAGAATATGTTTGGGTTAGTGCAGGTGGTAATGCAAAACCATCTATCAGTAGTGGCCAAGTATTTCAATTAAATCAACCTAATACACCTAATGTTGGGAACTTAGATTTTGATATCACAAATAAAAAATACGAAAATGGGAAATTAAACATATCATGGAAATTAAAAGAACAAAGTACACCTCAATTTAAAGGTAAAATAGAAATTTACGATAACTCTAGCATGACAGGTACACCTATTAAAACTATTAATAACATAAAATCCTATGAAAATGAAATAAACGAAGTTGCTAATTTAAATATTTCAAAGGGACTGTATGCTAAAGTAATATTAACAGATTTATTCGATAACGCAGTTACTAAGACTGCTACTCTAATTAATGGAAATGGAGAAGAAAATAAAGGTTCATCTTTTACATTTGATTTTAAAGGTTATAGTGACAAACAATTTGCTAAGCTTGATCTTAATCTTACAAACTTAACTAGCAAGCTTACAATTGAAAATATTAAAACTCATTACTACTTTAATGATAGCTATGCTTCAATTTTAATTCAAAATGAATATGGACAAACTATTTTTGATAAAGACTTTATTGGTAATAAAGTAAACGAAGCTATGGTAAAAGAAATACCTTTAAAAGAAGGTTATTATTTAACAGTTAAACATAGAGAGTATTCAAATAGGTTATTTATAATTAATAATGATAAAAACTTATCACTTAATAAAGGTGCCACTAATTCATATAAGATTAGTAAAAATCAGCTAAAACCAATTAATGAAAACGATATACCAACTCCTGATAAAAATCCTTGCTTAGGTGAAAACTTTAATATCACATTTAAAGGCTTAGGTGACTGGGTTTTTGCAGAACTAACTTTAGATTTATCATCTAAACAAGCTAACCTTGATATAAATAAAGGTGAACCACACGTTTATTTTACAGATAGTTATGCTTCAGTTGTAATTAAAGACATTGAAGGAAATAATGTTTATTCTGAGGATTTTATCGGAAGTAAATCAAATACTGATTTACTAAAAAATATTTCAATTGAATCTGGTTATTATATAACAATAAAACATAAAGAACCAGATAGTCGTTTAATAATTACCAATATAAACAACAATTTAGAATTAGATAAAGATAAAACCATAACTTATAAGATAACTGATGTTGGATTAGCTAAATGTTCAGAGAATGAAATTCCTACTCCAAGTAAACCAACTTATTATGGAAATGAATTTAACACAGTTTTTAAAGGATATGGTGATAGAATTTTTGCAGAAATGAACATGAATTTAGATGAGAAGAAAGCAACAATAAGTATATCACAAGGTATTGTTCATAGTTATTTTTCAAACACATATGCTTCAGTTTTAATTAAAAATGCTCAGAACGAAACTGTATATTCTAAGAATTTTATTGGAACTAATAACTACTCCAAAAATAGTGAAACAGTTTCTCTTGATGAGGGCAGTATAATCACAATTACTCATTTAGAATTTAGTAATAGATTACAACTAATTAATACAGAAAATCAAGCTGAATTAGAAAAAGGTTCTTCTGTTACTTATCAAGTTATAGATGGTGGTTTAAAGAAACTTGATTAACAAATCAAGTTTCCCACTGTTTAAATATATATAAATAAAATAACTATTGCTCAACTAAATTAAACATTAGTTGAGCAATAGTTATTTTATTTTGATAATATCTACATATATATGGTTATTGGCTCGAAACATTATATTAATATAAATTTTTCTTAAAATACTCATCTATACTGTTAAAACATGTATCTACCATAAATTCTATTTCTTCTTTACTAATAATATATGGTGGAATAAAATATAAAACACTTCCTATAGGTCTTAACAACAATCCTTTTTTAAGGGCAATTTTGTAAATTTCATAGCCTACCCTCATGTTGCAAGGATAAAGTTGTTTAGTATCTTTGTCTTTTACTATCTCGACAGCTGTTATCATTCCTATACTTCTTACCTCGCCTATATGTTTTGATGACTGGGCTCTTTTTAATGATAGTTCTTTTATAAGTTTTCCTTTTTCTTTATTAAGTTTTATTATTTCATCCTCTTCAAATATTTTAATATTTTCTAGTGCAATTGCACATGCCATGGCATTACCTGCATATGTATGGCTATGTAAAAATGATTTTTTTTCATTATAATTGCCATAAAAACAATCATATACTTCATCAGTAGTTATAATTACTGACATAGGCATATATCCAGCAGAAATCCCCTTTGAAAGGCACATAAAATCTGGACTTATATTTGCATGATTGCAGGCAAACATTTCACCGGTTCTACCAAATCCCATAGCAATTTCATCTGCAATAAAGTGTATTTTGTATTTATAGCAAACTTCTCTAAGTTTCTTTAAATATATTGGTGAATAAATTTTCATACCTGCAGCTCCTTGAACCATAGGTTCAATTATTAAAGCACTTAGTTCTTCATTATTTTTTATTATACATCGTTCAATAAATTCAAAGCATTCTGCATTACAGCTTTCTCTATTTAAACCATACTTACATCTATAGCAATCTGGCCCCTCTACTCTTATGGTATCTAAAAGAAGTGGCTTATACACCATATTAAATTCATCTATATCACAAACTGATAACGCTCCTAATGTTTCACCATGATATGCATTACTTAGAGCTAAAAATTTTTTCTTTTTTATATTTCCAATTTGCATATTATAATGAAAACTCATTTTTAAAGCTATTTCTACAGCGGAAGATCCATTATCAGAAAAAAATACTTTATTAAGCTTGTCTGGAGTTATATTTACCAATTTTTCTGCTAACTCTATAGCTGGTTTATTAGAAAAGTTAGCAAATATAACATGTTCAATATTATCTATCTGATTTTTTATAGCCTCATTGATTCTTTTATTACTATGTCCTAAAGTATTTGTCCACCAAGATGATATACAATCTAAATACTTTTTTCCATCAATATCATAAAGCCAAGCTCCCTCACCTTTTTCAATAACAATTGGATTAAGTTCCTCATAATCTTTCATTTGAGAACAGGGATGCCATATATATCTTAAATCTTTTTTTACATACTCATTCATAATACCACCTCGCTTTATCTATTATAAAAAGTCCATACATTTGATTATATTTTCTAGTTTCAAGTCTTTATCTGCATTATTCCTTATTCTATCAACAACATTAACTTGTAAATTTTCTATTTTACTTAGTTTACCTATAATAGAAACTCCCGTAAGCTTTTCTATCATTTTAATATTGTCATTACAAATCGCATTATTCTCATAATTGTTTATTATAATCCCATTAATTTTAATATTTAATGACTGTAGATATTTAACAGTTAAAACTGTATGATTTATTGTTCCAAGTCCTGCATTTGCTATAATAATAGTACTCATACCTAAATCATTGATAAGATCTTTAAGAATATATACTCCTCTTCCACCATCTATTAGTGGACAGATTATGCCACCACTTCCTTCTGCAATTATGTAATCATATTTTTCTTTTAAATAATTATACTTTTTTCTTATCTTATTTAAATCTATAAGATTATTTTCTATTTTTGCCGCTAAATGCGGTGATACAGCTGATTTATAAATGTAAGGTGTAATATTTTCATAAGGTTCTTCTAAATTGCTTACTTCACTTACAAGCTTTGTATCTCCTGGAATAAGCTCTCCATCTATTTTTAATGCTCCACTTAATGCTGCTTTAAAATAAATAGCATTATAACCATTCTTTCTTAAAATATATATAATTCCTGCCGTAACAATAGTTTTTCCTACATCAGTATCTGTACCAACTACAAATATTCCTTTAGTCATTCTCTCTTACCTCTAAATTCAATTCAGTTATCATTTTTTTATCATCACATATTTTATTACCTGATGTTGTTAAATAATTTCCTGTAATTGTTGCATTTGCACCTGAATTAAAACATTTTTCACCACTTTTATTTATAAGGTTTCTTCCTCCTGCAAGCCTTATAAACGCTGTAGGATTTATAAATCTAAATATTGCTACTGTCTTTAATATCTCATTTTGAGTTAAGTTGACTGTATTTTCTAAGGGTGTGCCTTTCACTGGATTAAGTATATTTATAGGAATAGATTTAACGTTTAAATCTCTTAATTGAAATGCAAGGTTAACTCTATCATATAAATTTTCTCCAAGCCCGATAATCCCACCTGCACAAATATCCATTCCAGCTTCTTTAGCTGCATTTATAGTGCTTATTCTTTCATCATAACTATGCGTTGTACATACATTTTCATAGTAATTTCTACTAGTTTCCAAATTGTGATGATACATAGTTACCCCTACTTCTTTTAACCTACACAATTTATCATACTTTATTATTCCTAATGAAGCGCATAAATTTATTTTCACTTTTTTATTTAATTCTTTATATATCTCTAAAATTTTTTCAAAGTCATTATCATTAATTCCTCTACCACTAGTTATCAAAGAAAACTTATTTACTCCTTCTTTCTCATTTTCATTTGCCAACTTTAAAACTTCTTTTTGCGAAACTAATCCATATACTTCTGCATTTGTCATATAGTGAATTGATTGAGCACAAAACTTACAATCTTCAGAGCAATATCCAGACTTTGCATTCTTAATAGTACACAAATCTACTTTACTACCACAAAAAAATTCTCGGATGTTATCAGCACTGTTGCACAATTGATCTATATCACAATTTTTTTTAATATATGTTAACTTCATAGCCTCTTCAATACTTATAAATTGCATTGCTAAAACCTTTGCTTCTAAGTTTTTAATAAATTTTTTCATACTTTAATCCCCTTTTAATGTTTGATTAATCTATATATCCACCTATTTTTAACATAGGCAATAATTTTATTGAAATATGTGCTATAAATAATGTTAATATCAAATCCCCAGGTATGCATACTATAAATCCATAAAAAAAAGCAAAGTAAAAAGAAATATTTTTTTCTTGATATAAATTAGAAATAACATACAAATACGGAACACCTAATAGGTATATAAAAAGCAGCCCTGAAGTCAACATGAACACTACTTTTGATAAGTTTATTTTTGTGGTCTTTTCTCTTATTTTTCCTATAACATAGGCTGCTATTATAAATCCTATGAGATATCCAAATGTAGGTTTAAATATGTAATTAATCCCTCCGCCTTCAGTGAACACTGGTATACCAATAAGTCCAATACTTATGTATATCATTTGTGATAAAGCACCTAATCGTGAACCTAATACTATACCAGCTAATGCACAAAACATATATTGAAGAGTAAAAGGAACATACGGTATAGGAACTTTAATAAAGGCCCCCACCGCTGTTAAAGCTGCAAACATAGCAACTAAAATTAATTTTTGTGTGTTTTTCAAATAATTACCCCCATATATTTTTTATTTAATAATAATAAATATATAGCTTATTGTCAACTTAAATATTTAATTCAGTTTACAATAAGCTTTGAAAGTATTTTAATAGAAATTGTCTTTTACTAACTTAAAGTAACTATTTATATATATCTATATAAGTGTGATCTATC
This sequence comes from Clostridium sp. ATCC 25772, assembly GCF_001573875.1. NCBI lineage: Bacteria > Bacillati > Bacillota > Clostridia > Eubacteriales > Clostridiaceae > Clostridium > Clostridium sp. ATCC 25772. The sequence continues at coordinate 14,642 of NZ_LFRG01000016.1, read as the reverse complement.
AAGATGCATTTCTTCATCACATTCTCCACATATTCCCATAATCTCATATGTATAACAAGTTACACTAGTTGATAAAATAAATGCTGCTATTAATTCACCTAAAGCTACTTTTTTTTATAATTTATTATAGCTTTTATATTAGAAATATTTTTTTTAAAGCAAATATATTTATTGTATTTTAGGTTAATTTATTTTATATATTTTATTAAATATAATTTTAATTTTCATAGCCAATTATGGATTAAAAACTTACATATTACAGATAATATTTTAAAGCAATAAATTTTTAAACGAGGTATTTACTATGAATATAAATAATAGTGGAAAAATAATTATATTGTTTTTTCTTTTAGCATTATCATCTTTCTTTTCAGCATCTGAAACTGCACTAATGTCTTTAAGTAAATTACGGGTTCGATACTTAGTTGATCAAAATATAAAAAATGCAGATATTGTAAGTAATTTAATTGACAATCCAAACAAATTGTTAAGTGCTATACTGATAGGTAATAACATAGTAAACATTGGTGCATCTTCATTAGCCACAGTAATTGCAATTGATTATTTTAGTAGCGCAGGAGTTGGTATTGCAACAGGAATAATGACTATTCTTGTATTAATTTTTGGTGAGATTACCCCAAAATCTTTTGCTGCAAATGACCCTGAAAAAATTTCATTAAAAGTATGTAAAATAATATCTTTAACTATAATTATTTTAAACCCTATAATAATTATTTTTAATAAGTTAACTGAACTTATACTAAAATTACTAGGAAGTAAAAATAATTCTAAGAAACCTTTTATAACTGAAGATGAATTAAAAACCTTAGTTAATGTTGGACATGAAGAAGGCATATTAGAGATTGAAGAAAAAGCTATGATTCATAATGTTTTTGAATTTACGGATTTACAAGTAAAAGATATTATGACACAAAGAACTAATATAATAGCTATTCAATTATGTACTCCATATGAAGATATAATGGAATTATTCAAAGAAGAACATTTTTCACGTATACCTGTATATGAAAATAATGTTGATGAAATTGTAGGTATACTACATCTAAAAGATTTAATTTTTCATAATATTGATAATGATAACTTTGATATTAAAAAACATTTAAGAACACCTTACTTTACTTATGAATATAAACCTATTTCTGAACTTTTTTCAGATATGAGAAAAAAAAGAGTTTCTCTTTCAATTGTTCTAGATGAATATGGAGGAACAGCAGGTCTTATATCAATTGAAGATTTAGTAGAAGAAATTGTTGGCGATTTAGATGATGAATATGATGAACACACTAAAAATATAGAAATAATAAATGAACATGAATTTTTAGTTGATGGGTTTACTAAACTTTCTGAAGTTAACGAAATTCTAGGTTCATCTATTGAATCTGAAGATTTTGATACTATAGGTGGTTACATAATCGGCGAATTTGGTTGGATTCCTCAAGAAGGAGATATGATAGAAGTGAAGGACTTAACTTTTATTATTGATAAAATTGATAGAACTAGAATTTCCTTAATAAAAATAATAAAACATCCTAAAATTTAATATTTTTAGGATGTTTTATTATTTTTATTCTTATATTATTTTGATATTTCTTACTTATAATTCTACAAAAATTTATTAGAAATTTGTTTAATTAGGCTTAATACATTTATACTATTCTTGAATTTTGTCATAATATAAAATAAATTTTTTCTATATTTTTACAATTTGTTAATTGTAATATCTTTTATTAGTTGGTATAATTTGGATAAATTAAATATTGCAAATACTGTTTTCTTCTACTTATTAAAAACTTAGATATACTTATTATCAAAATCACTAAATATTAAACATCATTTACTAACTTTAATTTAAGTAGTCTTAGTTTAAATTAAGTAGTTTATAAATAATTTAAGAAAGGGGGAACTCCTATGAAAATAATTAGAAGGAAAAATAAATCTGCTAATATAAAATGCTATTATCCATTACCAGAACATGCACCATGCCCAAGATACGGACTGTAGTTTTTTACAACTATTAATAATGACATACTTACCACCGGTTAACGCCGGTGGGTTAAATTTATTATTATAAGATTCCAAGTACACTTTTTTATAATTAATTTTATATAAATCCAATTAACATTTTAATATCTTTAGTTCTTATAAGGAAGGAGCTTATTTATGGATTATAAAATCTCTCGATTCAATATAGTAGTGCCAGTAGACAATAGCGATGAACTTATTTTATTTAATTCAAGAGAATGTTCATTTGTTGTTTTAGATAAAGAAACTCAAAATTTTTTAACGGATATAAATAAAATTAATGAATATGATGACGAAGTTGTAGAAAACTTAATTGATTTAGGATTTATAGTTAATATAGATTCAGATGAAATTGAAGATTTAGTTGAATCAACTCAACATGCACGCTTAGCAAATGAATCTTTATCAATTACAATAGCGACAACACTAGATTGCAATATGGCTTGCCCTTATTGCTTTGAGCATAAAAATAAAAAATATTTAACTGAAACTACTGCAGATAAAATAATAGCATTTATATTAAATAAATTATCCACAAACCAATTTAAAAAGTTACTAATTACTTGGACCGGTGGAGAACCATTATTAAATAAGGATATTATTAAATATATAACTGAACCTATAACAAAACATTGTATTGAAAATAAAATAGACTACCATGCATCCATAATTACAAATGGATTACTTCTCACAGAGGAAAACGCTAAATTTTTACAAGAAATGAAAGTTAGAGATGGACAAGTAACCTTAGATGGTTTTGAGGAAACTAATAATAAAAGAAGAATTGCTTTAAATGGTTATAATAGTTTTAAAACTATTTTTAAAAATATAAATGTTGCCTGTACATATTTTGCTATAGTAATCAGGATAAACATTGATAATAATAATAAATATGAAATTAAAGATTTACTATCTTACTTATATAATGATTTAAATTATAAAAGTAACAAAAAAATTTCAATCACTCTAGCTCCAGTATCTGGATGTGATTCTGCCCTTACATTAGATGCCTATTATAAGTTTTATAGAGATATATACGAAGATTATATGATTGATGATAAAGTTGAAAAATTTTATCCAGTTCCTTTAAGTTTTGCTTGTGGAGCACTTTGTAAAGATTCTTATGTAATTGGACCTGAAGGAGAAGTGTATAAGTGTTGGGAAGAAATAGGACAAAAAGATTTAACTATTGGTACAGTTGATAATCTATGTGATAATTGTGAGCGCTGTCAACAATATTTGAAAGATTTCTGGCCTAAGGAATGTGAGGAATGTTCATATTTACCTATGTGTCACGGTGGATGTCCAATAAAAAGAATAGATAATAATAATAAACCTATCTGTGCACCCCAAACTCAAGCTATGGATATATATTTAAAAAAATACTATAAACTTTGGGAAAATGAAACTGAAGAATGTTCATAAACAACAAATTAATCACCAAATTTATTATACAATCTTAAATATATAATAAATTTGGTGATAACTTTTTTTAATATAAATAAATTTTTGAACTATAATTTAAACATATTATCCTCTCTTGTTTTAAACAAATAAAAAATTTATAGATTTATACTACTATTATAAAAATCAAAATCTTATTATTTATTTAAATTTATTCTTTTATAAACACTACATTTTTACATGTAACAAAACGATTAATTCTATATCATGATTATTCTAAATATACATTTTTTAATAATTTTATAATCCATCAACCCTCAAAAGTTCTACAATACTTTTTTTACCCATAAAGTGATATGCAACATATGGAATCAACAAACCTAAGACAAATAATATTGGAAAAATGATTACCAGTGATAAAAAATTAAATTTGAAGTTTAAAAACCAAATTTGATTGCATAGTGGTCTCACTATAAATAGTGAACTTCCTATGCTCAATAAGATAGAAATTACCAAAGTAAATATGACATAATAACATCCTTCTAAACATAGCATTTCAACAAGCTGCCTTTTGGTCATACCGATACTTTGTAGTATTGCAAGTTCTTTGCGACGAACCAAAATACTAGTTAAAATGGTATTGATAAAATTCAAAATACCAATTATTCCAATAATGAATGCAATAGTGCCTCCAATCAATATGATTGTATTCTTAATATCTGTAACACCTGCTAAGGTATTGAGTTTAGACTTATAACTCATTGTTGGTTCAACACTATTCGTATAATTTTTTAGAAATTCCTCCATATCAGCTTCTTTATCTTCTGTAGCATCAAAAACATAACTCATAGTATAGGTATTGCCAGTAACTTCTTTATAACCCTCCACTGGAAGAAAAAAGCAGGAGTCCACCCAATCATAAGTATTTCCCTCGTTTGCAATAACATGTCCAAGTACAGTTACTTCATGAATATTACCATTATAATTCAATTCCAACTTATCTCCAATACTATGATTCATACTTTTCATGTCCATATGACCGCGGGAATCTACCCAAGCCCCCTCTAAGATGTACTTCCCTGTTGCAAGTTTCTCTATATCTATTTCACCATCTACTAATTTCATACGGGAAAATGGAAATTCATCCATACCATATATATGTGTAGGAAATGAACCGTCTTTCTGCTGATTGCTGCAAGTTTGTTTAGTGGTTTTGCTTGTGTATGTAGCTCTACAGCCGTATTGGCGACCACCGGTTTTAAATCCATCATGTTGTTCTACAGCAGTTATAAAACTTTCGCTAAGGGCACTTTCTGCATTAACTTTGTACTGAAAAAACAAGTCGGTATTACCGATGCAAAAATCTGAAGTATTGGCATTTTTGAGAGCATTCTCTGGATCTACGCTCTGCGAAAAATTAAAAACTGTGTTAGTTAGCACTATGCTAAGCGAAAGACTTATAATAACTAGCACAGTACGTTTCTTATTTCGTCCAAGATTGGCCCATGCCATCCTTTTTTGAGGATTTCCATTCCTTGTCTTCTTCTTTTTTTTCTTACCATTGTTAAAATTGTAATCAGTATAGGAAACAGCTTCCATTGGGGATACTTCTGCCGCCATTTTTGCTGGCTTTCGAACGCTTATAAATACGGTGATTAGTGTAAATATAGATGCCAACATAAAAATAAAAGGATTAGGCGATACAATTACTGTATTCCCCTTAAAACTAGATTGTATCAGTAACGTTGGTAGCAATGCCTTACCCATTAAAAAACCGCCACAAAGCCCCAAAGGAATGCCAAGTAATGAAAGCATAAATGCCTGTCGGTTAATGATTCCATAAAGTTGACGTCCTGTGGTACCAATAGTTTTCAATAACCCATAAAAGTGCATATCATGTAAAACAGAAATTTGAAAAATATTATAGATGATTAGATATCCTGTGAATACAACTAACAATAATGCACAAGATAGTGCACCAGCTGTTCCAATCCCCACTGTTGTATGCTTGGACAAATATCGTGGATTTATTCCTGTATTTATATAATTTTGTGCATTTAAATCCATAGAAAATCCGCTATCTTTCACTACCTTCTCCAGGTCTTTTTCAATGTTTTGCTCATCTTTAAATTTTATAATTCCAGCGATGGTTCCAGTTTCTTCCCGATCTTGGCGGTAGGTGCTTTTCAATTCATCCAAATGAGCATTAACATAAGCCTTAGATGCAATAATGGTACCATTCCTCACACCTGGATAACTCTTCCACCAACCGGCAAGTATGAAATCCCGTGCAACTTTTTTATTGTGGATAGTAAACTCTAGTTTTATATGAGTTCCCAATTTTTGTGGGATACCAAGCATTTCTAGTGTTGTCGTATCGGTGATAATCTCTTTTTCTGTCTGAGGTTTATGCCCAATTGTAGGCTCAACAAACGCATATTTCAAACCAAGATCATCATAATACCAAAACTCTGTGTATCGCTTCATAAGTGATTGATTATCTACGCTGTCAGCAAGTTTGCGACAATAGGCAATTTCCTTTATCAAAGAATGACTGCTTATATTGTCATACTCTGATTCAGTCATATAATTTATACGCGCTTGTCCATCACCACCAGACATTATCATGTCAGCACGCTGTATACTTTTTACCATACCAAACCCCATAGTAAACATACCGGTAAATAAAAGTGAAGTTAGTGCAATTGCAAAGACAGCTATAATGTTGCGTGTTTGGGCAGAGTTAAAATTCTTAACTGCCAATTTGCAAATTATCTTTCTGTTTTTCACTCGAATCATATGGTATCACCACCTGATATTTTTCCATCTTCTATACGAATAATACGGTCTGCAAGCTGTGCAAGTTCTTCACTATGAGTAATCATAACAATAGTCTGATTGAATTTTTTTCCTGTCACTTTTAAAAGCCCTATCACATCCTGACTGGTCTTGCTATCTAAATTGCCAGTAGGTTCATCAGCAAGTACAATAGCTGGTTTTGTTGCCAATGCTCTTGCAATAGCAACCCGTTGCTGCTGTCCACCAGAAAGTTGATTTGGTAAATTTTCTAGTTTGTTCTCAAGGCCTAGCACCTTAATAACTTTATTTACATAACTTTTGTCAGGCTTGTTACCATCTAACTGTATAGGTAATACAATATTTTCATAAATATTTAGCATAGGCATAAGGTTAAAACGCTGAAATACAAAGCCAATTTTACGGCGTCGGAAAATTGTCAATTCTTCCTCTTTCATTTTTAAAATTTCTTTGCCATCTACCATTACATTTCCACTAGTTGGACGGTCAAGACCGCCTAGCATGTGAAGAAGTGTAGATTTCCCACTACCTGATACCCCTATTACTGCGATAAATTCACCGTTTTCTACAGAAAGACTAACACCATCCAGCGCACGCACAGCCATTTCTCCACTCCCATAATATTTTTTTAAGTTTGTCGTTTCTAATATGGTTTTCATAGTGTCCTCCCCAAAATTTACATCAAAATTTTTGTTATACAAAAATAATAACAAAATTTTCTTTCCACATTCTTTCTGAAATCTATCAGTTTTGAAAGATTTATCTTTTCTCTGTTGGTAGAAAAATAGAAAAGGTAGAACCGCCTCCTTTTGTTCCAGATACCTTAATATAACCTCCTCCGCTAGATATAATTTCTCGTGTCAGAAACAATCCTAGTCCCACACCTTCATACTCACGTACCTTTGCAGAACGGTAAAATCGTGTAAATATTTTTTCCTTTTCATCTGTTGCTATACCAATCCCTTTATCTATAATATCAATCCGAAAAAACAAATCATATGATACAGTACAAATTTTGATGTTGCTTTTTCTAGGAGAATATTTAACTGCGTTATCCAAGACATTATAAATTGATTCAACAGTCCATTTTGGATCATAATAAACCGTACCATTTGCTAACTCAGTTTCAATTATAATATCTTTTTCTTCTGCTTTAGACAGAATTTGTGCAATAACAGCATCGATTAACGCCTTCATGGTACCCTTTTGAGGATTTACAGTAATAATCCCACTTTCTAGACGAGAAATTTTCATTAAGGCTAGTATTAGAAAATCAAGTTTTTCGGCCTGAGTAGCTAGTGCTTTTGCGCATACAGTACTTTCTTCTGGCAAATCATGTTCCATAAGAATCTGTGAATAAAGAAGTATATTTGCAACTGGTGTTTTGATTTGATGGGATATGTCAGAAATCAGATGCTTGATATTTTCTTTTTCTATAGTCATATTTTTTGAAGATACAGCACAAGATGATAAAAAATGAGACATTTTTGCCTCTATAGCTGACAATACAGATTCATCAAAGGTATTTTCAATGAAATCTCCATCTATGGCATTATCTAACATAGTTGTCAAGGAATTCATAACCCGACGCATTTTCCTACGATATAGAAGGATGATGAAAATTACAGGAAATATTGAAATAACTAAAAAGATTCCTATTATAAAAAAATACTTGTCCATCACATTACCGACCAAGTATAACCAATGCCGTATACTGTTTTAATATATACAGGTGAAGAAGGTGTGTCTTCTAATTTATCACGTAATCGCTTAACTGCAACTGACAGGGCATTTTCATCTACATATACAGCATCATCCGTCCATACGGCATCCACCAATTGCGCCCTTGTAAGGGTATGTCCTCTATTTTCAAGTAAAATACGTAATAATTTTTGTTCAGTTTTGCTCAATTCAATGAAAATGTTATTTTTTAAAAACTCCATTCTTGTAAAAGAGAATTGAAATTCATTAATTGATATTGAATCAACAATAGCAGGTGCATTACTTCGAAGTCTAGCACCTACCCTTGCCCTTAGAATCATCAAACTAAAAGGCTTGGTTATATAATCGTCTGCTCCTAACTCAAGACCTGTAACCACATCTATTTCCAAATCATTTGCAGTAAGAATTATTACCGGAACAGCTGATTCCCTCCTTAACTCTTTTAAGAAATCCAATCCATTTCCATCAGGCAAGTTGATGTCAAGAATAATAAGATCAAAAGTATTGTTTTCAGTTTCTCGCCACGCAGAATACAAATCCTGTACTTGTACAAATGTAAATTCACTGTCTTTTAAAGCGAGCGCTATCCCCTTCGCTAAGGACAAATCATCTTCAATAATTAATATTCGTTTCATTTATGGTTGTCTCCCTTAACTAATTCTCATTAGGTTTTCCCTATTACTATAGTATAAAAATATAATTTCCTATTTTATAAAAATTCAATACTAACTTTAGTTTTTTTATCATTTAAAAATTGTCTTCTTAGTATTGTAATAAATCTATCATCATTAAACTATATCTTTATTGATTTTAAATTCAAAGTTTATTTACATTTATATGAATTCTACAATATTTTACATATTCCTCTAACTTAATTTTTAGATTTCATTTTAATTACACAAACTCCAACACTTTTATAAAAAATATATAGAAGATATGAATTCTTTATTAAGCTTGTATATAATAAACTTCTAAATTCTTTTTTAATAGCTTAAAAAATTACCTTTCTACACTTTCTATATTTTAATTTTGAAAAAGGGAAACGGCGGTTTTGATTATTATTTCAAAACCGCCGCATAGCCCCATTGGGGCCAAAAAAGTCATCTGCCACAACTGCAGTTTTTCATTACCACAGTTACGCACTAATTTACTTTATTTGTGTAGTATAAATTCTATATTTTTAGATATAAAGTACATTTTGAGAAAATCGTCAACAACTGGAATAGATGTTTTTTGATTTTTTATTAAATTAATATATATTATCAAGACATATCATCTCGAAGTGCATCAATAATATTTTCTTTTTTTATCTTATTAATAGTGTATAGCATTGTAATAAACACGATAAATAAAACACCAAACACACTGATTCCAATGCTGCCCCACGGAACCACAAAATCGATATCGTCTGTTACCATTACTTTATGAATTAACCATGAAGTAATTATAGCTATAGGAAGTCCAAATAGTAACGCTCTCGCCCCATAAAATATACACTCAAAATTCATCATCTTCTGAAAATCATGCTCAGACATTCCCACAGATCGAAGCATAGCAAGCTCTCGACGACGCAACTTAATGTTTGTGGAAATTGTGTTGAACACATTTGCCACCGTAATTAGTGATATCATACTGATAAAAGTATACGCAAACACATTAGCAATGAAGATATAATTGCGATTATCATCCATTAATCCATACATATTATATAGATTATACTGGGATGTAACCCCCTCACTCATGATGATTTTTTCCATTTCTGCAACTGACTGAGTAGGATTCTTTGATTTAAAGCTCATACTTTTTATTCCTGTAGAAATATCAGAAGATGCAAATTCATTTTTCATCGAATAAGGAGCCAACACCATAAAGGAAGTTTGCTTAATCTCTGAACTTATATCCCTTGGGGGGCAATCAGGTGGTACAATTTTGACAAATGTAATATCAACGTTTTGCCCCTCTACCATCTTCGACTGGTCCTTAATTTCAGGAATTAAAGTAACATTAGTAGAAGAACTCTTGAAGATATCAATAGTATCATCCACCCCCTCAATCATAGAAACAGCAATCATTTTTGCATTTTTCCCAGTATATTCTTCTGTAGGTAAACCTTGATCTTTGATAATATTCAGGTAAGTACTGTCATCAAGAAACTGCATATTTACTGGTAGATTCGCCGTTTCATACTGAGAATACGAACCTTTATACTTCAAGTAATCCTTTGTAAGCTCACTTGTTTTAACAATGGATGAATAGGTTATACATTCTTGATATAATCCTTCATAAACACCATTAGCAGTTTTAAACTTATCGTAGAGCTGTAGCATTTCGCTATCCTTCATGTTCTGTGTGGAAAAAATGATATCATGTTCAGTAAACTCTAACGTCTGATTTGACATTTGTTTCAGATCAACTACCAAAACACTTGTAGATATAAACAACACTATACTTAAAATAAGTGATAGTACTATGCTGCGATAGCGTTTTTTATTTCTTTTAAAGTTTTTCAATGCAAGGGTTCCTTCCAAACCACAAATGCGTTGTATGAGATTTGATGTTTTAACAGCTTTAGATTCAATTTTCACCTCATTTGTTTGTCGAATACATTCCATTACCGGTGTGCTAGAAGCTTTTCTTGCTGGAATGTAGGCTGAAATCAAAATGGTAACCATGCTTACCACTGCTGCAACAATTATTGCAGTTGTAGACAACGTCAAAGTCAAAGGGGTGTTGAGATAGAGAACACTTGCAAATTTTTTAGCAACAACAGAAATTACAACACTAATACTGCTTATACCAACAATAACTCCAATTGGTATGCCAATTGCACCAATGCAAAGTCCTTCAAACAGCACCAAATTTCGTAGTTGTTTTTCTGTAGCTCCAACAGATGAAAGAATTCCAAACTGCTGCATACGTTCGTTCAATGACATATTAAACGAATTATAGATTAGAAAAATCGAGCCTATCATAATAATTGCCAACACAATGCCGCCAAAGGAATACATAAATATATTGAATAAGTTATTGTCGGAAATGCCTATAAAACGCAACACATTATCATTCAAAACATAAGCATGATCTTTAATACTACTTATGTATGAATGAACTTTATGGGGATTTTTTAATGTGATAAACATACTGAAACTATCCGTCTTGACTTGTTCATCTGCTTTGGTTATCAAGGTGTATCCCGGTGCTGAAGACTCCTCAAAGACAGGTCTTCTGCAGATACCTACAACTTTATAGTTTCTCTCATCTTGTGTCATAAGATTTTCACTTCCGTCGGTATATGGGGCACTCTGATCAAGCTTGTCTTTTCCACTCATACGACTTCCCACTGCCAATGAAAGAGTATCACCTACTGCAAATTTAACTCCTCCATCTGTTGAAACTTTCCCCGAAACAAGAATTTCTCCACTATTTTCAGGTAATCTCCCTGAAGCCAGAGTTATTGGTAAAGTATCAAAAGCTTCTTCGCTGAATCCAGCTATAAAAAGATATGGTTTTTCAGGATTTTTGCCACCATCAAGTGCTGCATATCCAATATTTTTAAATGTTGCGGTATTTGCAACTTCATCATTATCTATCTGTTTCTGTACAAAAGAAGAATTAACGTCTAAGAACGCTACGTGCCAATCACCATATTTCGATATGGCACCATTTTTCATATAGTTTAGCAAAGTAACACCAAAGGTAATGACTGCCGTTATCATAGCAGCAGATAGAATAACTCCTATAATAGTTACAAGTGTTCTTGTTCTACTCTTTTTCAGTCCTTGCAATGCAACTTTATTAAAAATGTTCATGAACGAGTCACCTGTCTCTCATCACGTACTACTTTTCCATCTGCTATGCAGATGATTCGATCTGCTTGCAGCGCAATATTTTCATCATGTGTGACAATGATAAGGGTCTGGTGATATTTGTTATGGCTTTCTTTCAGTAAATGAATAATATCCTGTCCATTTTTACTGTCTAAGCTACCAGTAGGTTCATCAGCAAGCATAACTGCTGGTGCATTCATCAATGCACGACCGATGGCAACACGTTGTTGCTGACCTCCAGAAAGTTGGTTTGGCAAATGTGCTTTTCGTTCTGTTAAGCCAAGTAGCTCCAGCAGGTCATTTAGTCTTTCCTGATTAACTTTACGCTTATCCATAAGTATAGGTAGAGTAATATTTTCCACTACATTTAGCGTTGGTATCAAATTATGAAACTGATAAATCAATCCAACCTGACGCCTGCGGAAAATAGCAAGTTTTTCATTGCTCTGTCCATATACATCTTGTCCTTCTAAGTATACCTTTCCACTTGTTGGTACATCCACTCCTGCGATGGCATGTAGAAGTGTGGATTTACCAGAACCAGAGGAACCGATAATTGCTGTAAATTCTCCTTTTTTAATAGTAAGTGAAACATGATCAAGGGCGGTAACCTGGTTTTCACCCTTGCCATAGACTTTGCATAAATTTTCAATCTTTAAAAATTCCATTATGTGAGTCTCCTTTCTAATGGTTTACCTATATAATAGAATCTTCAACTTACATCTATGTGACTTTCAAGTGAGAGATTCGTCACTTTTGGAAACGAATAGAAAATATTGCACCACCCTGACGGTGATTTTTTGCAGTAATCGTCCCGCCCTGCCGTGTTATAATCATCTTACAAAGAGCCAATCCAATTCCGTATCCTGTAGCATTTGGGTTTTTTCCACGATAAAATCTGTCAAATAAACATGGTAAATCTTCTTTTTCAAATCCCCTACCACTGTCGTGAATAGCAATCTCAGTAAACAGTGAATTGTCAGTACATATAATCTCAATTTTTCCATTTTCGCCTGCGCTTTCCATACAATTTTTCAGGATATTTTGAATTGCTTCTGAAAGCCAGCCTGAATCACCCTGAATAACCACACCTTTAGATACATTTATTTGCAAATCAATATGGTGCAGTTCCATTGGTATTAGCAAAGGGCGAGCGGCAGCGCATATCAAGTTATTTACATCTATTTTTTCACATTGAAACACTACAATACCTGCGTCTAAACGAGATAATTTTAATAGGGACGTGATAAGCCAATCCATACGTACAAGCAATTCCTCTGTTTCCCTAATCAATGCTCTCCTTTCATTTTCCTCGGGGTTATTCGTAAGCAATGACAAAATAAGATTTACAGATGTGAGAGGAGTACGAAGTTGATGGGCTATGTCAGCTAGCGAATCAGCAAGATGTTTTTTTTCCTTTTTTAGTGCATCATTTTGTTCCCTAATACGCATCGTCATTTTTGTTATCTCACTTTGTAAAATAGAAAGTTCACCTTCATCCGATTCACTAATATACAAATGGTCATCATTATGAAGCACACAATCGATTTGATCTGAAATTTGTGAAATACTTTTATATCGAGATTTGGTAAATACAAAAAACGCTGTTCCAAATGCAATAACAGAAACAATGGTAAGTATTCCCGCTGCTGCATTTATTGCAAATCCCAACGTCACATTGATGGCAGCTATTAATGAGAATAAAATGGTAAACTGTCTAAATTCTCTATTTCGAAGCATGTTCGCCCCCCAATCTATACCCCATTCCTCGAACAGTTAAAATTATTTGCGGTTTTGCTGGATCATTCTCTATCTTTTCTCGCAAACGTTTAATGTACACGGTTAGTGTATTATCATTGACAAACTCTCCTGCAGCATCCCACAATTCGTCAAGTAACTTACCTCTGGTTATAATACCTTTAGAATTACTAATAAACACCAGCAATAATCGGTATTCTAATGCTGAAAGAAAAATCTCTTTACCATTTTTTTTAACAATACCACTTGCCGTATCCACATGAAGCCCAAGAATCTCAAAATCCGTTCCAAAACGCCCACTTTTTCGCAGGGCCGTTCCAATTCGCGCAATCAATTCACGTGGACGAAAAGGTTTGGTGATATAGTCGTCCGCACCCATATTCAGCCCAGTAACAACACTTGCTTCATCGCCAGAAGCTGTAAGAAAGATAACGGGAACATCTTCCGTTTCTTTGATTTCAGTGCAAACCGTAAAACCATTTCCGTCTGGCAAAGAAATATCAATCAACGCCAAATCAAATTTATTCTCAGTAATGGCTACAAGCGCTTCACTACGAGTAGAGGCATGAATTACTGCAAATCCCTCAGAACGGAGTAAAAGCATAAGGTTTTTAGCGATTGCTTTATCGTCCTCAACCAAAAATATCCTTTTCATTCATTTTCACCAGCCTTTACTTTGTTGCCTCTATATCGTTCATCAACCGGTTTTTCAACATCAATAGGAATAAGCCCTGTATTTTCTATTTTTTTAGCTTCATTAATCCGTCTATCAGAGCAATAGTACACTACCATTCTGTCTGTAATCCCCCAATTTTTGTCTACTTCTTTTGTTGTTATATACTCCACCCATAACACCTCCATAATTTCATTATATTTCTTTTTACAAAAACATACAACTTCAGTTATAAACCAACATAAAGACTACCAACGCTTGATTTTCACTTTAGTTATAGACTTGAAAATTGATATAAAAAACTTACAAAAATAATCAATGTATTAATGTCAATATTTTTTTGTATGATTGTGCCAATATTCTTATGTACAGTTTTGCTAATTAGTTTTATTAGATAT
>NZ_LFRG01000159.1:0-654 GCF_001573875.1 Clostridium sp. ATCC 25772 | reverse complement strand
CTTTAGCAACATATATAGTTATACTAGGTCTTTGAGATAAGTCTATAGGTCCTTGATCTTCACCCTTAACAATGAAGCTATCTTTTTTCTTATCTAAAACTTCGCAGTATCTTCTAACTTTAACGGTTACATCTATCTGATCTCTATTTAAATCAAACTCTACCCTGTCTATATTTACATGATTAAATGCGTTAGCACTGTCTTTTACATTTCCAACTTCAACATCATGAGTAAATGGTATTTCTTCTGTTAGTCTATATACTGGTCTTAAACCTTCTACAGGAGTATATAAAACATCAATTAAAACTACACCTTCTACTATACTCTTTCCACCTTCAAATGATGAGTTTTCAACTATTATATTTGAATCTACACTTACTATATCTTTTATTTGTATATCATCACTATTATTTTTTATAGTATCTCTTATATTGAAAAATTCACTTCCACTACTTACAACTTTATTAAGCTCAACATTTCTGCTTTCAAACTTAAGAGTTCTATCAGGTGAATATGCATCTTGTAATACCTCTCTCGTAACATCTTCTGATACTTTAACTTTAGCTCTTGCTGTACAATCTACTTCTAAAGCACCTGTATTTGTTTCTTCATTTCTCTTAAATATATAGTTTAAGTCAACTATTTCTACCATAG
>NZ_LFRG01000158.1:0-659 GCF_001573875.1 Clostridium sp. ATCC 25772 | reverse complement strand
CCACATACAATTACTACAGCTCCTACTATAGCATATGCAGGTGCAAATGAGAATTTTGATAAGAATTCATATAAATACCCATGTGCTTTAGCAGCTATAAATACTGCTAACGGCCATATACCCATCATTAAACCTAGCACTTTAGCAGGTGAAAATTTACTTATAAATGAGTTTCCAAGTGGAGAGAATACCATTTCCCCAAGAGTCATTAATACTCCAAACATAACTATCCATATTAAACTTGCTTGACCATCGCCTCTTAATACTTCTGCTAATGCCATTACCGCAAATGATAATCCTAGTAATACCATACCTAATGCAGTTTTCTTGAACATACTTAAGTCTCCTTTAGGAGATCTTGCACGCTTATTCCAAACCATAGCTAGTATTGGTCCAAGAATTATACAAGAAAGAGAATTTAATGAGTCAAACCAAGCTGATGGTACTCTAAATGTTCCTATCATCCAATTAGCTTTATTAGCATCAGCAAAATCTGGCCCCCAATGATATAATATTGGTAGCGTTGCTAAGTAATAAACTAACCAAAATGCTATAGAGAATACTGTAAGGAATATAATTGCACTTACTCTTAATTTATCTTTTTTAGTTAAAGGTTCTTCAGAAGATTTTTGCGCTTCTGATTCTGATGCAGCGTTAGC
>NZ_LFRG01000157.1:0-660 GCF_001573875.1 Clostridium sp. ATCC 25772 | reverse complement strand
TTTCTTTGCTATATTATTGATATATGATATCTTTCTTCCTGGATCTAAAATCAATACACCCTTTTCAATATTATCAATTATATCTCTAAACATTTCCATCTCTTTATCAATATATTTACTATCTTCAAATTCATTTACTTTTATAGAGATCAAGTCTGAAATGTGATGTATAAACTCTAAGTAAGATTTTAATTTCTTACGTACTTCTTTTTTCTTTTCTTTATCAGTACTTATTGCACCTATAACACCAATTGTTCGACCACTATACTTAATAGGTACAGCTAAAATCATTTTATCAAGGCACTTACTAAGCCTACTACAATTACTACAAATTTCATGACTAGCTATATCAACTACTGTTATATCATTTCCTGTACTAATAACTTGGCTATATATATAACCACTAGATACAAGAACTTCATTTTCTTTATATTTATAAATTCCAGAACCCCCAATTCTGAATAACCTATCATCTACAATTTCAATATCTACATTCAATACGCTAGCTATGGTCTCCACGTATTTGGTCATCTCATCTTGAACTTGTTTTAACATACTCGCCATTTGATATACTTCCCCTTTGTTAGTAAGTTTCTCATATTGACTATATTTTATCATAATTGATTATCAAATATAATTAGCTAACTTATTAATTTACAT
>NZ_LFRG01000156.1:0-663 GCF_001573875.1 Clostridium sp. ATCC 25772 | reverse complement strand
TTAGAGGATATAAAAATAAAAGGTAGAGCTAAGATTGAAAATAGTAATGGTATAACTGAGTTTCAAAGCTACTGGACCACTAAAGAAGATTTTGAAAGAATATTAAAGGGTAAAAGGAAGTGATTGCATGGCTTATGTTTATAGGTTTATAGATCAGCATGAAAAAACCATATATATTGGATATACTGGACAGACATTAGACAAAAGAATGAGCCAACACTTTCAAAAAGGACATTTACCCAGTAAGTGTTATAACTCAATAGCTAGAATAGAATATATAAGATATGCAACTAAATCTGATGCAATGGTAATTGAAACATATATGATAAACAAATACAAGCCTATATATAACAAGCTTAATAAACAAAATGATACTATTACATTAAACCTTGAAATCGAAGAAAATTGGAAGGTATATAGAGTGTATAAGACTACTACAGAATATAAAGATAACGTTAATTACAATAGTTGTAGTGGTTGCATAGTATCAGTAGGAGTAATAGCCTTTTTATTATATGCTATCGGATTTTTCTTCTTTAGCATTATATAATTTAAATATATATTATTGGCCAGTATCGAGAACAAGCGAATAAACTTTAAGTCAATAAGTGTTCAGTCTGATACGTAGGTTAAATTTTAAAAGCACATTAAACGTAAGCTGGT
>NZ_LFRG01000155.1:0-666 GCF_001573875.1 Clostridium sp. ATCC 25772 | reverse complement strand
TATATCTCCTTAATTAATTTATTTTTTTAATATTACCTCCATCTTTTTATAAAGAGGTAATGTAATTACTGACATTAGTATTGCTTTAACTAAGTTAAATGGAGCTATCATCCAAATAACAAAACTCTTTAAATCTACTACATTAGGATTTATTACATGTCCCATATTTACTATAGCTTCCATAGGCATTACTTTTCCATAGAAAGGTAGTAACATATAATAGTTAGTTAAACACCCTATTACTATCATAACTATTGTTCCTAAGAAAAATCCTAAAAATAATCCCTTTATATTTCTTTTGTGTCTGTATGCTAATGATAAAATTACTACATATGAACCACCAATTAATAAGTTTGCTGTTTCACCTATCCAAGCTGTTGTTGATGCTGTCATTGCTTGGAATAAATTTTTAATAAGAACTATTGTAAAACCTGCTACTGGCCCTAATGTCATACCTCCAAATATAGCAGGAACATCTGATATATCTAGTTTTAAGAAATCAGGAAATATACCTGGAATAGGTATTGCTATAAACATTAAAATATAAGAAATTGCTGCTAAAATAGCTACCTTTGTCATTGTATTTGTACTCATAGTTTTTTTATTAGTGAATATATTATCCATTTAAAAAACCTCCTAATTTTAATTTTAGGAAAAAGAAAAAGC
>NZ_LFRG01000154.1:0-670 GCF_001573875.1 Clostridium sp. ATCC 25772 | reverse complement strand
CCAACCGGTTTTTCATCAGTTCCGCCTCCTGGACCTGCTATTCCAGTTGTAGATACCCCAATATTAGCACCTAAAGACTTAGCAACTCCCATAGCCATCTCAATAGCTGTTTCTTCACTTACTGCTCCAAATTTATCTAAAGTATCTTTTTTAACCCCTAGCCTTTTCATTTTAGCTTCATTGGAATAAGTAACACATCCTTCTAAGAAACTTTGAGAAATTCCAGGATAGTTTATTAGTTTTGATGAAACCATTCCTCCTGTACATGATTCACTTACAGCTATAGTCATATTCTTCTCAACCAATAATTTTGCTACTTCTTCCTCTAAAGTAGTATCATCATAACCATATATGTAATTTCCTACCCTATTATTGATTTCATCTTCTACATTTTTTATTAGTTCATTTGCTTTTTCAGTATTTTCAGCTTTTGCAGTTATTCTAATAGTTACTTCACCCTCTTTAGCATAAGGTGCAATAGTAGGATTTTTTTGATTATTTATCATATCTATTAACTTGTCTTCTAATGAAGATTCACCTATTCCAAAGAATCTTAATGTTTTTGATACAAGTTTATAATCAGTTAAACATAATAAGTGCTTCTTTAACTCATTATTAAACATAGGTATCATTTCTTTTGGCGGTCCTGGTAATAGTATTATCATTTTAT
>NZ_LFRG01000153.1:0-671 GCF_001573875.1 Clostridium sp. ATCC 25772 | reverse complement strand
TCTCCATTTCCAAAATTATTTATAGTAAGTAAACAATTATTAGAACATTTACCACATCTTGCAGTAATTGTTCTTAGTTTTATATTATTAATATTATACAATTTAATCTTTACTAAACTAAAGAAAAAAAATTATAGGTGATCGTATGAGGAAACAATTAAAAAATCTAATTATAAATACAATATTAATCTCGTTATTAATGCCTCTGATAATACTTTTTATTTGGTCGATATCTTCATCATGGGTATTTCCTAAAATTATACCAAATGAGTTTTCACTTAGAGCTTTTGAATACATCTTGAGTGATGAAAATATAAGGGTGTTAATAAACAGTATACTTATATCTATATCAGTTGTAACTTTGACTATGATTATATCCATACCAGCATCTAAGGCTATAGCACTTTATAACTTTAAGGGTAAAAAATTATTTGAGTTATTAGTTTTATCTCCTATAATAATACCTGTCATATCTGTAGCTATGGGGATACAATTAACTTTTATTAAGATGGGATTAGCAAATACTACACTAGGTGTTATTATAATAAATGTAATTCCATGTATACCATATGGTATTAAAATGATAACAGATGTGTACAAATTAATAGGTGATAAATATGAACTACAAGCGAGTATGCTAGGAGCTAAAAAATTAGATATTTTAAGATATG
>NZ_LFRG01000152.1:0-684 GCF_001573875.1 Clostridium sp. ATCC 25772 | reverse complement strand
TAGAAATAGGTGAAATGAGGGGTAAAGATCCTGTTGATGCTACTATGGACTTATTGTTAGAAGAAGAAAATGCAGTTGGAATGGTAGATTTTTACGGACTAGAAGAACATATTATAACTTTCATGAAGAGAGAAGAACAAAATGTTTGTACAGATGGTCTATTATCAGGAAAGCCACATCCAAGAGCATATGGATCATTCCCTAAAATATTAGGAAGATATGTTAGAGAATTAGGAGTACTGACTTTACAAGAAGCAGTTCATAAAATGACTAAAAAAGCTGCACAAAGTTTCAGTATAAAAGATAGAGGTCAACTAAAAGAAGGATACTTTGCAGATATAGTTATCTTTGATAAAGACAAAGTTTCAGGGTGTGATGATTATATTGATTCTACTCAATATCCAACAGGTATAGATTATGTAATCATAAATGGAAACTGTGTAATTGAAGAAAATGAATATAAACATATTAAGGCTGGTAAAGTATTGAGATAACCTTAGGAGGTATCAAAACATGATATTAGTTGGAAATGGGAGATTGATAACTAAAAATGAACAAAATCCATATATGGATGATGGGTGTGTAGTTATTGAAGGCAATGTTATAAAAGAGATTGGTACAACTAAAGAAATGAAGGAAAAGTACTCAGATTATGAGTTTATAGATGCGAATAAAAAGGTAATA
>NZ_LFRG01000151.1:0-685 GCF_001573875.1 Clostridium sp. ATCC 25772 | reverse complement strand
TTCCTTTAATTTGTACTTTCCATCTTCTTTTAGCTTACCGTATAAAGTCCTTCTGTTTATGTCTAACTTGTGAGCCACATATTCCATTTTTAAACCACTTTTCTTTAGTTCCTCGTATAAATTATCCTCCATTATTTTAAACCTCCTTATAGGCTTAATTATCATTTTCCCGACATCGGCAATATGGTGTTATTTATCTTCGTAGTAACATTCCTCACATATACCCCCAAACTCCTCTAGTTTATGATTAGAGGTTCTTTCATTGCAGTTATCACAGTTTCCAAATCTATCATTATCATTAACGTGTTCTTCTATGCTATCCCACATATCATATCGCACCTTTCTTTTTGTTGGTTTCAAATCCTCCAACTACATCAACTACCTCATACCCATACATGCTTACTAATATATCTTTTACACTATAAAAATCATTGTTGCTTTCTTCTGCTGCTTCTGTGCACTCTTCCCTAAACTGACTATATGTTTTATCCTCTCTATTACTTAATATAGCTAACACCTCTCCATTTTTCCCTTCTAGTATATATATTTTATTCATAACTAATCCCCCTTTTAATTATTGTCTTAGTGTATTATATGCAACATATTGCGTTTTGATACCCCATAAATGAGATATTTTAAAAATAAAAAAAGACTAGGGTAAACCCTAGCCTTAAAAGAATTATTT
>NZ_LFRG01000015.1:0-66631 GCF_001573875.1 Clostridium sp. ATCC 25772 | reverse complement strand
AGAATTTAATGTGTGTTTAAAAATTTAAGCATATATTAGTATAAGTTAAGTTTGTCCAATTAGAGGGGAGCCGTCCGAAAGTAATGGATGAAACTGAGAATGAGTTTTTTCAATTAGAAGAATGAAACTTTTAATTTGGAATATAAAGTTAACTGAAGTTATATCCAAAGTTTACAGCTGTAACAAGAAGGACAGGAGTGTGGAAATTTATTTTCCGTAAGTTATTTTTTCAATAAAGTTGAAAGGATATCAATAAAACATAAAGCAATAAAATCTAGTCCTAAAAAAGTACATTTAGCATTATTAGGAAAATACTGAATAATAATCACCGTAACTAGTAATTGTTAACTAAAATAATCTGCTAGTTATTCATAAAGTATTAATTTTAGTCTTCTCATTTAATAAATGAATAAGTTTAAAATTTAATCTGGAATCCTATATAGGGAAACAAGCTTCAGTTTAAATTTATTCATCAAATTTTTGTTATCAGTTGAGAAAAATAAGTACAAATATAGTTAGTTAAAGATTATAAATTAAGAATTTAGGATGAAAGTGGCAACCACTTTCTGAAAATGATTTTAAAAAATATATCAATATAATTTACTTTGCAAATTTATAAAAAGATACGTTGAGAATTACTAGGAACAAAGTGAGTAGTAATAACTACAACTGTTCACTATTCACTCTTAACTTTTAACTAAAATAATATGTTAGTTATTGATAAAATATTAATTTGAGCTTGTTTCCCTATAGTATTAAATAAGAAGATTTATAATTTTATTTATAAGTCAATTTAATATAATACATATTGATATTAAATTAATAGTTATACCTATATAAAGGATATATATATAAGTTGTGGTAAAAAAATTAGCTTAAAATAACAGTGAATTTAGAAGATTTCATTTTATGTTATGTTTATGTTAAATTTGTTCTGTATATATTAACATGAACTTAATTTTGAGGTATCATTTAATAGGAATTTTAGATAAAAGTTAAAATTATTTTGGAGGTAATCTATGGACTTATTTACCACAATAGTTAGTCTGTTCGGCGGATTAGGACTGTTTCTTTATGGAATGACAATGATGGGAGACGGTTTAGAAAATTCTGCTGGAGACAGATTAAAAAGCGTATTTGATAAGATAACATCTAATCCAGTAAAAGGAGTTTTAACAGGAGCTATAGTAACAGGTATAATTCAAAGTAGTAGTGCTACTACAGTGATGGTTGTAGGATTTGTTAATGCAGGTCTCATGAATTTATATCAAGCTACAGCGGTTATAATGGGAGCGAATATAGGGACAACTATTACAGCTCAATTAATTGCTTTTAAAATGGATTTTTTAGCACCATTATGTTTAGCAATCGGTGCAATGATAGTATTATTCTCAAAGAATAATAAGAAGAAGCAAATAGGAAACATAGTTTTAGGATTTGGTATTTTATTTTTAGGATTAGATTTAATGAAAAATGCTATGTCACCATTAGCGGATTCACCAATATTTACAACTTTAATATTAAAATTACAAGGTAAAGTATTATTAGGAGTACTACTAGGGGCTGTTATGACAGCTGTAATTCAAAGTTCTTCAGCTTCAACAGGTATACTAGTTGCACTTGCATCAACAGGAGCATTACCACTAAGCGTAGCTATACCAATATTATTAGGTAGTAATATAGGTACATGTGTTACAGCAATGATATCAAGTATAGGAACTTCTAGAACAGCTAAGAAAGCAGCAGTAATACATTTATTATTCAATGTAATAGGAACTCTTATATTTATAGGATTTGCAACTCAATTAGCAAATGTAGTTCAAACTATAACACCAGGAAATAATGCAGAAGCTGTAAAAAGACAGATAGCAAATGCACATACTATATTTAATGTGATTAATACATTTTTATTAATTTGGTTCATAAAACCATTAGTTGCATTAGTTAACAGGTTAATACCAGGTGAGGATGAAAAAGACGCAATAGGTGTTCAGTACATAGACGAAAGATTATTAGAAACCCCTGTAATTGCTTTAGGTCAAACAACAAATGAACTTGTAAGAATGGGTACTAAAGCTAAGGAAAATGTTGAATTTGCTATGAAAGCCTTTGTCTATAATGATGAAAAGGCATTAAAAAAAGTATATGAGCAAGAAAAGCTTATAAATATATTAGAAGATGATATAACTAAATTCTTAGTTAAATTATCTAACAGTGAATTAGGAGAAGAACAAAAGGGGATGGTTGCAGCAATGTTCCATGTTGTTAACGACATTGAACGTATAGGTGATCATGCTGAAAATATAGCAGATTTAGCTAGTGAAAAAATGACTAAAAATGCGGACTTTTCTGAGGAAGGTGTTAAAGAATTAAATGATATATTTAATTACACAATTAACTCTTTAGAAATGAGTATTGAGTGTTTTAAAAACTATAATAAGGACAAAGCTGATACAGTTAGATCAGTAGAGGACAGAATCGATAGTTTAGAAAAACAGTTAAGGTCATCACATATAAAAAGACTTAATAATGGAGTTTGTAATGCAACAGTAGGTGCAATATTCTTAGATGTTATAAGTAACTTTGAAAGAATAGGTGACCATGCAGTAAATATAGCAGAGATAGTTGCAGAAACTGCTTATAATTAATAAATAAAACATCTCAAAGCAATTTTGCTTTGAGGTGTTATTTTTTTGTAAAATAAAATTATAATTAGAAAATCCATATAGTGCCAATAGTTTAACTCAATCAAACTAATTTTAATTAACATAGTAATATTTATAAGAATATGTGGGTATATTAAGTAAAGAAATATTAAAAATAATTTAATAAAACTTAAATTATGTTAAAACAGACAAATTAGAGGTGAAAATATGAAATATAAAAATAGTATTTTAATTGGTACTTTAATGGCTATATTAATTGTATTTGGAAGTTTTTTTACAACAGATTTAAAAAGAAGTGAAGATGTAATTAATTTAAATGATAATAAAGTTAAAACTATACTTATAGATCCAGGACATGGAGGTATGGATG
This sequence comes from Clostridium sp. ATCC 25772, assembly GCF_001573875.1. NCBI lineage: Bacteria > Bacillati > Bacillota > Clostridia > Eubacteriales > Clostridiaceae > Clostridium > Clostridium sp. ATCC 25772. The sequence continues at coordinate 63,595 of NZ_LFRG01000015.1, read as the reverse complement.
GTGGTGCTAGTGCATCAGATGGTACTGTAGAAAAACACATAAATCTTAATATTGCTCTTGAACTTGAAAAACTTTTAAAGGAATCAGGATATAATGTATATTTAACTAGATATGAAGATACAGGTTTATATTCAGAGAATGGAACTGTAAGACAAAAGAAAAATGAAGATTTAAATGCTAGATGTCAATTAAAGAAAGAAACTAATTGTGATTTGTTTGTAAGTATACATTTAAATAAATTTAAGGATGCTAGTTGTAAAGGAGCACAAGTATGGTACTCAAATAATCCAGAAAGTGAAGTTATTTCTAAAATAGTACAAAATAACTTAAAAGAAGATTTAGATACCAATAATAAAAGACAGGCAAAACCAGCAAAAGATGCTTATAAGGTATTAAGAACCAATGATACTATGCCAGGTTTTATTATAGAATGTGGGTTTTTATCGAATAATGAAGATTTGTCTAAATTAAAAGATGAAAGTTATCAAAAAAAAGTTGCACAATCATTGTTCAAGTCAATAGAATATTATTATAAAAATGGTACAAAAAGTAAGTAAAATGAGATAAATATGAAAAAATTTGAAGAAAACTGTAAAAAAATAAATAAAAACAAAAAAATATAAATTTAAAATAGAGAAAATTTAAAAAAGATTCAAACAAATGAATCGAAACTTGCCGAACGGGAAATCTGGGTCGGCTTTTTTTTGATTTTTATCAAAATTGGCATTGAATTAGATAGGGCCATATGGTATTATTACATTGTAAATGGGAAATGGATTAGTCCATTAGTCCATTTAGACTTGGGAGGTATTTATGAATATTGTGGTAGATAAAAAATGCGGAATACCACTGTATATTCAAGTTAAAAAGCAAATAATGGATTTGGTAAAAGAAGGTACTCTCAAGGTAGGAAACAAAATGCCAACGGAAAGAGAACTTTCACAGGAGCTAAAAGTAAGTAGGAATACAATAAGTACTGCTTATAAACAACTTGAAAATAGTGGTGTATTAAAGTCTATTCAAGGAAAAGGAACATTCGTAGCAGAAGAAGTTATTTCTTGGAAGGATGAGGAGATAAAAAACAAGCTAATAAAGTTTGTTGATTTAGCCCTTGAAGAGGCTCTAGAAATTGGTGTAGAAGCAGAAGATTTTCTAGAAATAGTAATAGAAAGAGTTAAAGAAAAAAAAGAATTAATGAAAAAAGTTACAGCAATTTTTGTTGAATGTAATATTGAACAATCAAGAATGTTTAGTAAACAATTAAGTGAAAATAGTAATATGAATGTTATACCTTTAACAGTGTCAGAACTTAATGAAATGTCAGAAAAAACAAAAAAAATAGTAAATGGCAGCGAGGTTATAATTGCAACATTCAATCATGTAAATGAAGTTAAAAATGCAATAAAGGAAATAAATAGAGAAGTTTTAGGGGTAGCTATAAATCCTAAGTTGGAATCTATAGTAAAAATTGCGAGACACCCTTATGAAACAAGTTTTGCTTTTATATGTATATCACAAGAAATGATTTTTAAGATGAAAGCGGCATTAGATGATTCAGGGCTTGCAGATTTAAATGTACAGTATTTCAATGAATTAGAAGTGGACAAACTAAAAAAGATAGTTGAAAAGTTTGATGTGCTAATAGTTACGCCGGGAAGAGTAAAAGATATCTCTATACTAAATATTCACAATAAAGAAATAATTGAGTTTTCTTATAGTTTAGATTCGGGTTCTGTAAAAGCACTTAAGTCTAAGCTAATTGAAATAAAATATAAGCAAAATACTAATCACAATTAATTATTTTTTAGGGAGGCTTTAGAAATGGAAAAGAAAACTTTAGTTCTTGGAGTTATAGGAGCTGACTGTCACGCAGTTGGTAACAAAATCCTAGATTATGCTTTAACAGAAGCAGGATTCAACGTAATAAATATAGGTGTATTATCACCACAAGAAGATTTCATTAACGCAGCAGTAGAAACTAATGCAGACGTTATAATAGTATCTTCACTTTATGGTCATGGAGAAATTGACTGTAGAGGATTAAGAGAGAACTGTGATGAGGCTGGATTAAAAGACATTTTACTTTATGTAGGTGGAAATATAGTTGTAGGAAAACAAAACTGGGAAGAAGTTCTTGGAAGATTCCAAGCTATGGGATTTGACAGAGTTTACCCACCTGGAACAAGTCTTGAAACAACAATTCACGATTTAAAAGAAGATTTAGGACTATAATAAATATACAAAAGTGGAGTGATTAAAGTGGATGCATACTTACTTTTAGACTTTGGTAGTACCTACACAAAACTTACAGCTGTAGATATTGAAAATGAAGAAATATTAGCTTCAGCAAAGGATATAACAACAATTGAAGATGATATTATGACTGGTTTTGATAAGGCTTATAAGAAGTTAGAAGAGCAATTAGAAGGCAAAGATGTAAACTTTGTAAAAAAATTAGCTTGTTCATCAGCAGCTGGTGGATTAAAAATGGTTGCCTTAGGTCTAGTTCCAGACTTAACTGCAGAAGCAGCCAAAAGAGCAGCTTTAGGCGCTGGAGCGAGAGTGTTAAAAGTGTATAGTTATGAAATAACAAATTATGAAGCAGAAGAAATTAAAAATTCAGATGTTGATATAATACTTCTAGCAGGTGGAACAAATGGTGGTAATAAACAGTGTGTAATACATAATGCTAAGATGATTGTAAAGCATAACATAGATGTTCCAGTGGTAGTTGCTGGTAATAAAGTAGCTAATGATGAAATAAGAGAGATACTTGAAGAAGCTGGTGTTTACTTTAGTGTAACTGAAAATGTTATGCCAACATTAAATTCATTAAATGTTGAACCAGCCCGTGAAGAAATAAGAAAAGTATTCATGGATAAAATAACAGATGCAAAGGGCCTTAATAATGCAGAAAGTTTTGTAAACGGAATATTAATGCCTACGCCAGCGGCAGTATTAAAGGCTGCAAGAGTGTTAAGTGAAGGTAGCGATGAGGAAGAAGGTATTGGCGACTTAATAGTTGTTGATATTGGAGGAGCAACTACTGATATTCACTCAATAGCTGATGGAGAACCAACAAAGGCAGGAGTTAACATGAGAGGACTTGAAGAACCTTTCGCTAAAAGAACAGTTGAAGGTGATTTAGGAATGAGATATTCTGCAGTTTCTCTTTGGGAAGCTGGTGGCTCTAGAAAGCTAAGAAATTACTTAGGTGATAAAAAAAGAGAAATAAATATAGAAGAGTGTTGTAAATATAGATACGAAAACATAAAAATGGTACCTAAAAATGATGAGGAAATAAAATTTGATGAAGCTATGGCTAAAGTAGCAACTGAACTTGCACTTGAAAGACATGCAGGACATATTGAAAATGTATATACTCCAATGGGAGTTGTATTTAACCAAATGGGTAAAGACCTTATGAAAGTTAAATATATGATAGGTACAGGTGGAGTTTTAGTTCATAGTAAAAATCCAGGAGATATTTTAAATGCTGGTACTTTTAAAAAGGAAGATCCAACGTCATTAAAACCACAGGAACCAGAGTTTTTGTTAGATAAGAGTTATATATTATCAGCGATGGGATTGTTAGCACATGATCATCCAGATAAAGCCGTTAGAATTATGAAAAAATATTTAGTTAATGTGTAATTATCAGGAGGTAATTTAAAGTGGAACTTAAAAATAAAAAATGGACTGAAGAGGAATTTTTCAAAGTAAGAGAAGAAGTTTTAGCACAATGGCCAACAGGAAAAGATGTAGCCAATATACAAGATGGAATAGAATATAACAAAACAATTCCAGACCACAAAAATTTTGCTAAAAAATTAGTAAAAGCAAAACAAGAAGGAATTACTTTAGCACAACCAAGAGCAGGTGTTGCTTTAATAGATAAGCATGTAGAATTATTATCATTTTTACAAAATGAAGGTGGAGCAGATTTACTACCTTCAACAATAGATAGTTATACAAGACAAAATAGATATGAAGAATGTGAAGTTGGAATAAAAGAAAGTATAAAAGAAGGAAGATCATTACTTAACGGATTCCCAGGGGTTAACCATGGTGTAGCTGGATGTAAAAAAGTATTTGAATCAGTTAACTTACCAATAGAATCAAGACATGGTACTCCAGACGGAAGATTACTTGCAGAAATTACACATGCATCAGGATGGACATCAAATGAGGGTGGTGGTATATCTTATAACATACCATACGCTAAAAATGTTACATTAGAAAAAACAATCTTAGATTGGCAATACTGCGATAGACTAGTTGGTTACTATGAAGAACATGGTATATCAATAAATAGAGAACCATATGGTCCATTAACTGGAACATTAGTACCACCAAGTACATCAAACGTAGTAGCTATAATAGAAGCTTTACTTGCAGCAGAGCAAGGTGTTAAAAACATTACTGTAGGATACGGTCAATGCGGAAACTTAATCCAAGACGTTGCAGCTATAAGATCATTAGAAGAGCAATGTAATGAATACTTAAAAGCTAATGGATACAACGATGTGTTTGTTACAACAGTATTCCACCAATGGATGGGTGGATTCCCTGCTGACGAAGCAAAAGCTTATGGTGTTATATCTACAGGTTCAGCAGCAGCAGCTTTAGCTGGAGCTACTAAAGTTATCGTTAAAACTACACACGAAGCTATTGGTATCCCAACAAAAGAAGCTAATGCACAAGGTATAAAAACAACAAAAATGACTCTAAACTTACTTGAAGGACAAAGAATGGCAATGTCTAAAGAGTTAGAAGAGGAAATTAATATAATAAAAGCTGAAACTAAATGTATGTTAGAGGCAGTTTATGAAGCTGGAAATGGCGATTTAGCTATAGGAGCAGTTAAAGCATTTGAAAGAGGATTATTAGATATCCCATTCGCACCAAGCAAATACAATGCTGGTAAAATGATGCCTGCAAGAGATAATGATGGTGCTGTAAGATACTTAAAATTAGGAAACATTCCATTCACTGAAGAATTAAAAGCTTATAACTTAAAGAAATTAGAAGAAAGAGCTAAATTCGAAGGAAGAGATGTTTGCTTCCAAATGACAGTTGATGATATATTCGCTGTTGGAAAAGGTAAATTAGTAGGAAGACCTGAATAATAATTAAATTGTTAAAAAAATAAATTAATATATACTTATTAATCTTTAGAAGGTAAGGTGTTTTATATGAAAATTGTTGACGTAATATGTTCAGCAGGAAGAACAGGATTCTATTTTGATGACCAAAGAGCTATAAAAAAAGGAGCAGGACATGATGGATTTACATATGTAGGAGAAGCTGTAACTGAAGGATTTACATCTGTAAGACAAGCTGGAGAATCTATATCTGTAATGTTAGTACTTGAAGATGGTCAAGTAGCTTGTGGAGATTGTGCAGCAGTTCAATACTCTGGAGCAGGTGGAAGAGATCCATTATTCTTAGCAAAAGACTTTATACCAGTTATTGAAAAAGAAATCGCACCTAAATTAATAGGAAGAGAATTAGAAAACTTCAAAGCTTTAGCTGAAGAGTTTGACCACATGACAGTTGATGGAAAAAGATTACATACAGCTATCAGATATGGTGTAACTCAAGCAATCCTTGATGGTGTAGCAAAAGCTAAAAAAGTAACTATGGCTGAAGTTGTAAGAGATGAATACAACACAGGAGTAGAAATAAAAAGAATTCCTATATTCACTCAATCTGGAGATGACAGATATGATAATGCAGACAAAATGATTATAAAAGGTGCAGACGTAATGCCTCACGCTTTAATCAACCATGTTGCTGATAAATTAGGTAACAACGGTGAAAAATTACATGCATATGTTAAATGGTTAAGTGACAGAGTTCTAAAATTAAGAACTTGTGAAGACTATAGCCCAGTATTCCACATAGATGTTTATGGAACAATAGGAGTAGCTTTCGATTACGATACAAAAGCAATGGCTGATTATATCCAAACATTAGAAGAAGCTGCTAAACCTTTCAAATTAAGAATTGAAGGACCTATGGATGTTGAGCATAGAGAAAGACAAATGGAAGCTTTAAGAGACTTAACAACTGAAATAAACAACAGAGGAATGAATGTTGAGCTTGTTGCAGACGAATGGTGTAACACATACGATGATGTTAAATTCTTCGCTGATAACAATGCAGGACATATGCTACAAATCAAAACTCCAGACCTTGGCGGAGTTAACAATATCATAGATTCTATATTATACTGTAAGAAAAAAGGTGTAGGAGCTTACTGTGGAGGAACTTGTAACGAAACAAATAGATCTGCAGAAATCTGCACTAACATCGCAATAGCTTGTGGAGCAGACCAATGTCTTGCAAAACCAGGTATGGGTGTTGATGAAGGATACATGATAGTTAACAACGAAATGAACAGAGTAGTTGCATTAGTTAACAGAAGAAACAAATAATAAATATATATTAGATAAAAGGCGGTTTATAAAAAACTGCCTTTTACACTATGAATAACATAAACTTTATATTATAGGCTTAAATTAAGATAAAAATTTAATTGTATAAGATAAAGTTTTACATAGTAGAAAGTCTTTATAATAATAAAAAATAGACTGCCAATTTTGGAGGAGTTGCAATGAAAGAAATTAATGTTGAACAAATAAGTAAAGAAGTAAGAGAGTTATGTATAAATGCTAATTATTACTTAGGTGAAGATGTTAAAAATGCATTAATTAACTCTAGAGATAATGAAAATTGGGATATAGCAAAAGGTATATTAAATAAGATAATAACTAATGCTGATATAGCTAAAAATGAAAACATGCCAATGTGTCAAGATACTGGAATGGCATGCGTATTTGTTGAGCTTGGACAAGAGGTTCACATAGTTGGTGGAAGCTTAGAAGATGCTATAAACGAAGGTGTTAGAAAAGGATATACAGACGGATATTTAAGAAAATCTGTTGTTAAAGACCCATTAGATAGAGTTAATACTAAAGATAATACACCAGCAATAATTTATTATAATGTAGTTCCAGGAGATAAATTAAAAATCACAGTAGCACCAAAAGGATTTGGTTCAGAAAACATGAGCCAAATAAAAATGCTAAAACCATCTGATGGACTAGAAGGTGTTAAAGAGTTTATATTAAAAGTAGTTAAGGAAGCAGGCCCAAACCCATGCCCACCAATAGTTGTAGGTGTTGGAATTGGAGGAACTTTTGATAGATCTGCAAACTTAGCTAAAAAAGCTTTAATAAGACCATTTGATAAGAGAAATTCAAATCCTTTCTATGAAGAGCTTGAAAATGAATTACTAGAAGCTATAAACAGTTTAGGAATAGGACCACAAGGATTTGGTGGAAAAACAACTGCTCTTGCTGTAAATATAGAAACATATGCAACTCATATTGCAGGATTACCAGTTGCAGTAAACATAAACTGTCATGCTACAAGACATGCTGAAGTAGAGCTTTAATAGGGGGTATTTAGTAATGGAAAAAAGAATAACTATGCCATTAACTGAAGAAAAAGTAAAAGATTTAAAAGCTGGAGATAGCGTATTACTTTCAGGAGTAATATATACATCTAGAGATGCAGCCCATAAAAGATTTGTTGATTTATTAGAAAAAGGTGAGAAATTACCTATAGATGTAAAAGATAGTTTGATATATTATGTTGGACCAACACCAGCGAAACCAGGAATGGCAATAGGATCAGCAGGCCCAACAACTAGCTATAGAATGGATGCTTATACACCACAACTTTTAGATCAAGGATTAAAAGGAATGGTTGGTAAAGGCTTACGTTCAAAAGAAGTTATTGAATCAATGAAGAAAAACAAAGCTGTTTATTTTGCAGCAATAGGTGGCGCAGCAGCACTAATGGCTAAATGCGTAGAGACTGCAGAGATTGTAACTTATGAAGACCTAGGTGCAGAAGCTGTAAGAAGATTAGAAGTTAAAGATTTACCATTAGTAGTTGTTATAGACTGTGAAGGAAATAACCTTTATGAGATGGGAAAAGAAGCATATTTAAATTCAGTAAAATAGATAGCGTTTTAGTAGTTTAACTATTAAAATAACCGTGAAAAATTAGAGGTGAATACTATGGATATAAAAAAAGTTGCGAAAGCAGGTACTTTAGAATCTAATGATATTTATATAATGATTATGCCGAGCGAAGAAAAAGGCATAGAATTAGACCTTGAGAGTATAGTAATGAAGCAATTTGGTGAAGAAATAAGAAAAGTTATTTTAGAAACTTTAAAAGAGCTAAAAGTGGAAAGTGCTATAGTAAAGGCACAAGATAAAGGGGCACTAGATTACACTATAAAAGCTAGAGTAGAAACAGCTGTAAAAAGAGCTCAGTAGTAGAGGTGAATAAAATGAAAAAATTAAGAAGAACTATGCTTTTTATGCCTGGTAATAATCCAGGAATGCTTCAAAATGCAGGAATTTTAGGAGCAGACTCAATAATACTAGATTTAGAAGATGCAGTTTCTCTTACAGAAAAAGATAGTGCAAGAGTACTTGTAAGAGAAGCAATAAAAAATGTAGATTACAGTAGTGTTGAAGTGGTTGTTAGAATTAACCCACTTACAACTGAATTTGCTGATGAAGATATAGATGTTATAGCTAGAGTGAAACCAGATACAATAATGGTTCCTAAAGCTACAGAAGAAGAGTTAATAGAAATAGATAAAAGACTTAGTAAAATTGAAGAAGAAGAAGGTTTTGAGATAGGATCAATAAAACTATTCCCAATAGCAGAAAGTGCTTATGGTGTTGAAAACATTTATTCAATAATTAAGTCATCAAAAAGAGTTGTAGGAGTTCTTTTAGGTGGAGAAGATTATACTTCAGACATGGGAATAAAAAGAACTAAAGTAGGTGAAGAAGTATTCTATGCAAGAAATAGAGTTGCAATAGCTTGTAAAGCTGCTAAAGTTGATGCAATAGATACTCCATTTACTGATACAAATGATTTAGAAGGATTACTAGTAGATACTGCAAAAGCTAAATCACTAGGAATGACTGGTAAAGCATCTATAAACCCAAGACAAATAGATGGAATACATTCAGTATATGCTCCAACTAAAGAAGAAATAAAACATGCAGTAAGAGTTTTAGAAGCTATGGAAGAAGCTCAAAAAGAAGGAAAAGGAGTTTTCTCATTAGACGGAAAAATGGTAGATGCTCCAATCATAAATAGAGCAAAAACAACAGTTGAATTAGCTAAAATATTAGGATTACTTTAAGAATAAATAGATTTTGAAAAATAATTAGTCGTTATATTAGTTAATTTATAGATGACTTAGAAGTAAAGGTAATTTATTGAGGTGATATTATGAAAAACGTATTAGGACGTGAACTTCCTAGCTTTATAGATGGATATGGTGAAGTTATGCCATTTGAAGGAGTTTTTGCAAAAGCAGGAGAAAAACAAAAGGCTGCTGTTAATGTAAAATCAGTAACTCCAATGGATGAAAAATTATTAAATAATATAGAAGATGCTTTAGATAAAGTTAATCTAAAAGATGGAATGACAATATCATTCCACCATCATTTAAGAAATGGTGACTATGTTTTAAACATGGTTGTAGAAGCTACCGCAAAAAGAGGAATAAAAGATATAAGAATCGCAGCAAGTTCAATATTCCCAGTACATGCACCACTTGTAGACTACATAGAAAGTGGTGTAGTAACTAGAATTTGTGCAAACTACATTTCAGGTCCAGTTGCAAAAGCAATATCTGAAGGTAGATTAAAATACCCAGCAGTAATGCACACTCATGGTGGAAGAGCTAGAGCTATAGAAAGTGGAGATTTACACATAGATGTAGCATTTATAGCAGCACCAGCTTGTGATATGTATGGAAACATCAATGGTTTATACGGAAAATCAGCTTGTGGAGCTTTAGGATATGCAGTAAGTGATGCAGAAGGTGCAGAAAAAGTTGTTGCTATAACTGATAACTTAGTAGCTTATCCAAACTGTCCAATAGAAATCAGTCAAATATATGTTGATTATATTGTAAAAGTTGATTCTATAGGAGATCCAAAAGGAATAGTTTCTGGAACAACTCAAATAACTAAAGATCCAGTAGGATTAAAAATAGCTAAAATGGCTTTAGATACTATGATAGCATCAGGTCTTGTAAAAGATGGAATGAGCTTCCAAACTGGTGCTGGTGGAACATCTTTAGCAGTAGCTGCAGAGCTTAGAGAATATATGAACAAAGAAGAAATAAAAGGAAGTTTTGCATCAGGTGGAATAACTGGATACATAGTTGATATGTACAAAGAAGGATTATTCAAAAACTTATTTGATGTTCAATGCTTTGACTTAAAAGCTGTTGAGTCTTATTCAACATCTCATAAACATATGAGAATGTCAGCATCTATGTATGGTAACCCAGACAATAAAGGTGCTGTAGTAAATAACTTAGATATAGTTATATTAGGAGCAACTGAAATAGATACAAACTTTAATGTTAACGTTACAACAGCTTCTGATGGAACTATAATGGGAGGTTCTGGTGGACACAGTGATACAGCTGCTGGAGCTAAGTTAACTATAATAGTTACACAACTTACAAAAGCTAGACTTCCAATTGTAAAAGATAAGTTAACAACAATAACAACTCCAGGAGATAGCATAGATGTTATCGTAACTGAAAGAGGAATTGCAGTTAATCCTAAGAGAAAAGACTTAATAGAAAAATTAAAAGAAACAAATTTACCAATAATGACAATAGATGAATTAAAAGCTACAGCTGAAAAGATGACAGGTGCTCCAAAAGCAGTTGAATTATCTGATGACGTAGTTGCTGTAGTAGAATACAGAGACGGATCTGTAATAGATGTAATAAGAAAACCAATGTAATATAAAAAAGCTTCAAAATAGAGTAATTCTATTTTGAAGCTTTTTTTAGTATCAAAATAAAGTATATATTTTTATTATAAGGTAGAAATTAATAGAAAAAGTAAGAATTTTATTAATATGTATTATTTAGTCTAAATATTTTTTGAAAAAATACGACACTATTATTAGATAAGCTTACTATTATAAGTATGTAGACTAAAAATACTTGCAAGTATAAGTCCTACTATTATTTTTATAAATTATTAATAAGACTATTAATTTAATGGGAGAGATTTATTGTATGGTTAGTAAAAAAACAAGAAAAATAGTAGCTAAAAGAATTATATCGGCAACAGCGATAGTATCACTTTCGCTTGGAATGCTTCTTCCGGGAATAGGTACAATAGAAGCAAAAGCAGTAGAAATGAATAAAAGTGTTGTAAGTGAAAATGCTCAAGAAGGAAAAAGAAATGTAATGTATTATGGAGATTGGTCTATTTGGGGAGGACAAGGGAATTTTTATCCTAAAGATATACCAGCTGATCAATTAACACATTTAAATTTTGCTTTTTTAGATTTTGATGGAGAAGGAAATTTAGTTTTTACAGATAAAGATGCAGCAGTAGGAGCACCAGTTGGTCAACCAGGGGTTCAATGGGGAGCTGCAAATGCAGGAGTTTTATCAGCATTTCAAGATTTAAGAGCACAAAATCCTAATTTGAAAATTGGAGTTTCTTTAGGTGGATGGTCAAAATCAGGAGATTTTTCAAAGGTTTGTGATGATTCACAAAAAAGAGCTAAACTCGTAGAAAATATTATGAAATTTATAGAATATACTAATATGGACTTTGTAGATGTGGATTGGGAATATCCAGGCTCAGTACGTCAACCAGATTTAGTAGACAATAAAAATGATGAAGGTACACCTAATGCAACACCTAAAGATAAAGAAAATTATATACTGCTATTACAAGACTTAAGAAATGCATTAGATAAAAAAGAAAAAGAATTAGGAAAAGAATATGAATTATCAGTAGCAATTCCTGCTCCAAAATCAACTCTTGATAAGGGAATTGATATAAAAAAATTATTTGAAGTAGTAGATTTTGCTAATATAATGACCTATGATATGAGGGGTGCATGGGATGATACCAGTGGTCACCAAACAGGATTATATTCAAATCCAAAAGATCCATTGGCAAGTCAAGGATTAAGTGTTAATGATAGCGTTAAATATCTAATAAGTCAGGGTGCTAAGGAAGACAAGATAGTTATAGGAGCTGCATTTTATAGTCGTGGATGGGAAAAAGTATCAAAGGGTTCTGATAGTAAAACACCAGGATTATTTGGAAAAGCTGAACTAATATCAAAAGATGCAGATCAAAGTCCAAGTCGTGGAGCAGTAAATGAAGCACCATTAAAATCAGGTGAAGGTGGAAGACGTGGAGGCGTATGGTCCTATCGTAACTTAAATGAGATAAAGGCTAAATATCCAAATATAAAAGAATATTGGGATGATGTAGCTAAAGCACCATATCTTTATGATGAAACTACAGGGGTATTCTTCACTTATGAAAACCAAAAGTCAATTGGAGAAAAGACATCTTATGTAAACAATAACAATTTAGGTGGTGTTATATCATGGATGGCATCTGAAGATGCACCAACAAATAATGGAACTAAACGTGACGAACTAACAAAGACTATTAAAAATGGTTTATTTGGAAACGAAGCACTGCCGAGTCATCAAATAAAGTATGGGGACTTAGATGTAACAGCAACTATAAAGCCTTATAAAGAGTCATGGGGATCTAGTGGCGGTTATGAAATAACAATAAAAAATAATGAAGCAACAAATGAGTCCGGAGATGTTATGAGATCTGTTGAAAAAGCAGCAGAAACAATTAAATTTCCTAAACTATATATAGAAAGTGATGAGAAATTAACAGCAGGTGATTACTTGGCTGGTACAGTAACACAAGAAAACGGATACACTATTGTTGATCTTGAAGCTGTATATGATGGCAAAACAATAGATCAGGGTAGGAGTTATACGTTTAAATTAAAAGCTAATGTAGCACCAACAGATGCCAAAGGAATAAAAAGTATAGGATTGTCTCAAAGAATGACATCAAAGGGTGCTGAACTTGGAAGACAAACTATATATGGGGAAAGTGTCACACCACCAGAAACAAATTCTAAACCAGTATTAAATGGAGTGGTAGATAAAGAAATCAAAGTTGGTGATAGCTTTAATCCAATGTACGGTGTAACTGCTAAGGATAAAGAGGACGGAGACTTAACTAAGAAGATTAAGGTTACAGGAAATGTAGACACAACAAAAGTAGGAGAATATAAACTAATATACAGTGTAGCTGATAGTAAAAATGAAACTACAACAGCGGAAAGAAAGATAATTGTAAAAGAAGATAATACAACTGTACCAAAGTATGATTTCAGTGTTGGTCAAGGTATAGAGTGGCCAAAACAAGTGAATTGTCCATTTATAGATATGGTTGCATGGGTTACAAAACCAGGTTATACCAACAATGGAGCTGCAAATTTAGTTAAAATTTCTAATGATAGTGGTGTTAAATACTTTAACTTAGGTTTTATACAATCCACAACTAATACTATAAAAGATGGAAAAGTTCAATGGGGTTGGGGAGGATACTCTGTTTTAAACGAAGAGCATAAGGATGATACCCAATATCAAGGAATTAAAAAATCAATAAAAGAATTACGTGATTTAGGTGGAGACGTTACAATCTCATTAGGTGGATTAAATGGTATCACATTTTGGGAAGTAACACAGGATGTAGATGTTTTAGTTAACACTTATAAAGAAGTAATACAAGGATATGGACTAACAAGGCTAGACTTAGACATTGAAGGCGGTGCTCAAGATAAAGCTAAAAATATTGCTAATGCTAAAGCAATTAAAAAGGTTCAAGATGAGTTAGGAACTGATATTGTTTTAACTCTTCCAGTATTACCAAGCGGTTTAACTCAAACACAATTAGATGTAGTTGAAGCATATCTTACTGAAGGAGTAGATATTAAAGTTGTAAATATTATGACTATGTGCTATGGTAGTGGAACTTTATTACCAGGTGAAAACTATGGAACAGGTTCTGTAAGAGCTATAGATAGCACTAAAAATCAATTGAAAAATTATTATAAAAGATTTGCAAAAGTAGAGCTAACAGATGAGCAAGCATATGGAAAAATTGGTGCAACTCCATCTATTGGATTTGAGGGAAGTGCTCATCCTATATTTACTACAGAGTGGTCTAAGTTAATAGTTGATCATGCAATAAAAAACAAAATTGCAATGACATCATTTTGGTCTATGAATAGAGATGCTATGTTAGAATCCAATTCAGGAGTAAAAAGTCAATATGAATTTACTAATATATTTAAAAAATTTGGAAGCGAAGATGATGGTGAGGTAGATCCACCAACAAATACTGCACCAACTATAACTGGTGTAGAAAATAAAAAAATATTTGTTGGAGAAACATTTGATCCAATGAATGGTGTTAAAGCTAATGATAAAGAAGATGGAGATTTAACTAGCAAAGTTAAAGTTACAGGCACTGTTGATACTAATACAATAGGAACGTATAAATTAGTATATACAGTGGAAGATAGTGAAGGGCTAAATGCCAAAAAAGAATGTATAATAACTGTTGCAGAAAAACCTGAAATACCAGAGGATACTTTTGACCCTAAAAAAATATATGTAGAAGGCGATACAGTAATATATAAAGGCGAAAAATATAAGGCTAAATGGTGGACTCAAGGTGGTGTACCAGAAAATAATATGGCATGGGAAAAAATAGTTGAAAAGAATCCGGATGGTAGTGTAGATTATGTACCTGGAGGCATTTATGTAGAAGGGGATATAGTTGTATACCAAGGTAGTAAATATAGAGCTAAATGGTGGACTAATTCAGTACCAGGCAGCGATGAAACATGGCAGTTAGTATGATAATAAAGTTAAGAAGGGGTTTGTTGCAAAGCTAACTGATAAAAGTTAAAGGAGCGACAGCTCCTTTTTCTTGTGTGAAAATTAGGTTTATATATAAATTATTTATTTTAAAATTAATAATAGTTTTCCTCATAGATAAATAGTAAAAAAGTTTTTAAATTATAAAGAAAAAATATGTAATATAATAAAAAATTAAATAAAAATAGAAGTTATATTATTATATTTTTAGCGTAATACAACTAAAATTTTACAAAATATTAAGGAACTATATATAATTTTTAGGTTTAAAGAAGAGTTTTAACTATTTTAGAAGTAGAATTATAAAATATTGATTTATATAAGTACATTTATTGAACTTCTGTAATATTATAAAAAGTAGATATAATTTGACGATTTTACAAATAGGCATCTTAAAATAACTATTATATCGTCAAATTTACTAAATTATATTAAATATAATTATCACTTGAATATTTTATAGATTCTTAAATTATACTAGTACATTGCAAACATTAGAGACTTAAACTAGCAAGTAAATGCATAAAAGTACTTTGAATTTAACAAATTAAGATATATTAGTTGAAATCTGATTTTTTCAATTTTGTAATTATATAGGGAAACAAGCTCCAATTTAAATTTATTCAACAACCTTAAAATATTTTTACACAAGATGTAGTGTTGAATTCTAAGTGATTCGGAGCATGTCTCACTATTTTAGGTATCCAAGTTTTGGAATAGATAATTTTAAGAGTCAACTTGGAACCTTATAAATTTATATTTGAAATAGAAGTAAAATAAATTTATAAATATTATAAGAATAAAAGTTACTTCTTTTAAAATATTAAGGATGCCTTATTCTAGGAGTGATATTCATGAAAAAGGATGGGACACTGGAGTTATTTCTTATGTTGCTGCCATTTTGTAGTGATGTAGATATAACAGTGGGAAAAAATAATAAACTTAAGATAAAGGCAGATTTAAAATGGTTTTATATAAAAAATATATTATACAAGGAATATGATGTTCCATGTTGTGTGCTAAAGCAATATGAAGAAGAATTTAGTAAAATTCCACTATATCTTTTACAATATTACAATTATTATGAAGTGAAAATGTATATTACAAAGAAATCTATAAGAAATATAGTTAAAAATGAAATAGGTTATGATTTAGGAAATATGGATATAGGGGGAGCTTTTATTAATTTACCCCAGTATTTAAAAGGGTATGTTTCAACTAGATATTATGGACATCATTATGTTTTGCTTCATGAGCTTGGGCATGCTATAGATGCTATAGAGAAATTTTATGGCATGGGACTTGAACCTTCCTTAAGTGATGTATTTAAAAAAATATATAAAGATGAACGTGCTAAATTATTTAATAAGCAAGGGCTAGCTTATGCTCAAACAGAAAAAGAATATTGGGCTCAATGTTTTGCATTGTATAATATAGATGAAGAAAAATTAAAAAAATTAGCACCTAGAACTCACGGATATATGAAATTAATATTAGAAAGTATAAAATTGAGAATGAAAAATAATACGGATAAAATTGCCGGATAAAATAGAACTAAAGCATCTTTTAATAAGAAAAAATTAAAAGATGCTTTAACTATATACAATTATAAAAAAATGGCGTTATACTATAGATATATTTTACTATTATGAGGTGAAGTTATGGAAAATAAATTTAATTGTTTAATATGTGGTGAAGAGTTAGAATACTTTGATGAAAGTAAAGAAATGGAGTGCTACTTTTGCAAGAAAAAATTTAGCGCTAATGCAAGTTGCAAATCAGGGCATTATGTTTGTGATAGTTGCCATAGTTTAGGTGCTTTCGAAATAATAAAAGAATATTGCTTAAAAAGTAATAGTATTAATCCAATGGAAATGGCATTAGATTTAATGAAACATCCATCAGTTAAAATGCATGGACCAGAGCATCATTATTTAGTTCCAGCAGTATTGGTTACAGCTTATTTAAATTCTATAGGTGATAGGACTAATTTAGAAAAGTTACTTAATGAAGGTGGGAAAAGGGCTAAAAATGTTTTAGGAGGCTTTTGTGGATTTTATGGTGCCTGTGGTGCTGCTGTAGGTACTGGAATTTACATAAGTTTAATATTAGGTGCAAGTCCATTGTCAGAGGAAAAATGGGGATTATCAAACTTAATAACAGCTAAAGCGTTGGAAAAAATAGCATCTTTTGGTGGACCTAGATGTTGTAAGAGAGATACTTTTTTAGCTTTAGAAACTGCCGTTGATTTTACTAAAGAAAAATTAAATGTGCAACTTGAAAAGAAAGAAAATTTAAAATGTAATTATAGCAAAATAAATGATCAATGCTTAAAAGATAGATGTAAATTTCATAAATAATAAAAAAACTAGCATAATAAATTATTTATAAATTTATTATGCTAGTAAACAATTTAAACGTTAGTTCCTATATAATTAATAACAATATAGATTATTTTGTAGTTCACAAGAATCATCGCTAGTTGAGAAGGATACTTTGATATTTAAAGTATACTCTTTAATTAAAAGTTCTTCAAAAATTTTTGTAGCTAATTCAGTGTAATTTCCATAAAGATCTGATAAATTACTATTGTAAAATTGAACTACATTTTTATTTATTATTACTACAATTTGACCAATCATATCCTCTTGTTCTACAAGCAATAATCCATCTGTTATAATAACACCGTTAAATAATCTGTTAGAATGAAGAGCTATACAAAATATTGATGCAATATCGTCAATTGTATAATTGGATAAAGGTCCAACGGTAATTTCATTATTGTCTGAATCTAATATGATTACATTAACGGTTACATCTTCTACTTTATATTCTTTTGAAAGTATAGCCCTTAAGGCTTTAGCTTTATTTATGCTACGATATACTTTTATTTTTAAGGTGTAATTGCCATCTTCAAGAGGTACAAGATTACTTACTTCGACATAAGGATCTTTACCTATAGTATAATAGATTTTATCTCTAAGTGTATTCCAAGAAGGCGATTGTGTTGGAAGGTTCATAAGATTCACCACTCAAATTAATAAATATTAAACTTTTTATATATTAAAAAGTTCTACTTGAGGAATTGAAGAATTCAAATATTTATTTTACATTAAACAAATTTTAAATTTATATTCATCAAAAAAAAACTTGTCCAACATTTTCAATTAATGAATTAAGATGGGAATTTGGATTAAAATAGTTTAATGATATTGTTTTTGATATTTAAAATTAGATTACAATATAGTATATAAAAAAAGCTGTTATAATGTGATATCTTAATTTTACAGTTAATAAATGCAAATAAAATATTATAAATTTATTTAAATAAGATACAGGGTTCCAAATTAATATTTTATCAATAACTAACAGATTATTTTAGTTAAAAGTTAATACTTAACTAACTATATTTGTACTTATTTTTCTTAACTTATAACAAAAATTTGATGTGTAAATTTAAGTTGGAGCTTGATAAAAAAGTATAATTAGGCAATATATTCATATGATAAAAAGTATGTAAAAATGTGGTTTTATAATTTAGTTGATAAGGAGTGATAATGTGAAATCTATTGCAGTTATAACAGATACAAATGCTAGACTAGCAAATTTTCTTCGAGAAAATTTAGAAGAAGTGTTAGGAAATAAAATATCAATAAATAATTATTTTTTAAATACAATCAATGATAGTCTTCAAATAGAAGATGAAATTGTTCTAGTAATGATAAAAGAAAGAGCTTTTGAAATAAAAAAACATATAAAAGGTGATGCTAAAGTTATAGTTATTAAAAGAACAATAGAAGAAGAAGCTATGATGAAAATATTTAGCATACCTAAAGGTACTGATGTATTAGTAGTTAATGATAATAAAGAAACAACATATGAGATTGTAAGTTTTTTTTATGAGTTAGGAATAAATCATATAAATTTAGTTCCATATTATGATGATAGGGATTATAGTAACTTTAAAGTTGCAATTACACCAGGTGAAAGTAAATCAGTTCCTACATATGTAAGAGAAATAATTGATGTAGGTGATAGAAAGATAGATGTGTCCACTTTTATAAAAATAATAAGTTTTTTAGATGTGGAAGAGGAGAATAACAAATTAATACATAGCAACCTTATCAAATATTCAGAAAAGTTAGTAAATGTTGATATAGGGATAAGAGATAAGTATAAGGAACTGTTTTTAAAAAATGAGGAGTTAGATACTATTATAAATTTATCTAATAATGGAATAATATTTACATCACTAGAAGGAAGAATAAATATTTGTAATGAAAAAGCAAAAAAAATGCTAGAAATTTACAAAGATATAATAGGAAAAAACATAAACAATATTTTAGATGAAAAAATACTTAGTTTATTAAATGAAGATTGCTTAGAAGATGAGGTAATAGAATTTAATAATAAATTTTTAAGTGTTAATAAGTGCAAAATAACAAGCTTTGGATTAGAAACAGGAATATATTATCATATTCAAGAAATTACATATATACGCCAATTAGAACAAAATTTAAGTAAAAAAATAAGAGAAAAAGGACATATAGCGAGATATAATTTTAATAATATAATAACTAATTCTAAACCAATGCAAGAATGTATAGAACTTGCCCTAAGAATTTCATTATCAGATTTAACTGTATTAATATTAGGGGAAAGTGGAACTGGGAAGGAACTTTTTGCTCAATCAATACACAATAATTCTCTAAGAAACAAACAACCTTTTATTGCAGTAAATTGTGCTGCTATGCCAGAAAATTTATTAGAAAGTGAATTGTTTGGGTATGAGGCTGGAGCCTTTACTGGAGCGTTAAAGGAAGGGAAAAAAGGTTTATTTGAGCAAGCTAATAATGGAACTATTTTTTTAGATGAAATAGGTGATATGCCGTTATATCTGCAAACTAAACTTTTAAGAGTGTTGCAAGAAAGACAGCTAGTAAGGGTTGGATCAAATAAAGTTATAGATATAAACATAAGGGTTATTGCTGCAACTAATCAGGATTTATTCAAATTAGTAAATGAAGGGAAATTTAGAGGGGATTTATATTATAGATTAAATGTTCTTCCTTTAAATATTCCGCCATTAAATGAAAGAAAAGAAGATATATTGGATTTACTTATATATTTCATGAATAGGGATATAAAATATGTAGATCCACTAGTGAAAAAGGAATTATTAAATCATACATGGCCAGGAAATGTAAGAGAACTACAAAATTTAGCCTCATATTTATCTCTTATGTGCAATGATAGAATAACAATAAATGATTTACCTTATTACTTTAATGTGGAGCAAAAAAGAGATGAATTTGATGAAATAGAAAGTTTTTTAGAAAATAAGTATAGTTTTAAGATTGTATATGAAATATTAAAAGAAATAGAATTTTTTAATAGTATAAAAGAAAATGTTGGAAGAAATAATTTAGTCAAAATTTTAAGTAAAAAGAAATATGAAGTGACAGAGAATGAAATTAGGAAAATTTTAGTGGATTTAAGTAAATTTAATCTTGTCGTTAGTGGAAAGGGCAGAAAAGGTAGCAGTATAACAGAAAAAGGTAAAGAATTTTTGAAAACAATTAAAAATAGGTAAGTAAATAGGTGAGTTGAGAATAAAAACTCACCTATTTATTTACCTATTTTTATTATGGATTATTTTAAATTATAAATCTTTTCTAATTATTACATGAAAAATGTATATATAAATGCATTTATTTAACTAGATTTAAAAGTTGGCATGATTTTTGCTCATATAAATTATTGTAGGGGAATTTTTTAAAATTTAGTTTAGGAGGACAATTTAATGAACAAAAGACCAATTATAGGCATCTCAGGAAGTATGATTATAGACCAAGGAGGCATGTTTCCAGGATATAAAAGATCTTATGTAAATAATGACTATGTAAAAGCTGTTATAAATGGAGGCGGAATACCACTTATCATACCAATGAATATGGATGATGAAATTATAGAAGCTCAAATAAGCATGGTAGATGGATTAATTTTATCAGGAGGACATGATATTGATCCATTATTATTTAATGAAGAACCACATCAAAAATTAGGTGGAATTTATCCAGATAGAGATAAGTTTGATTTTTCAATAATAAAAAAGGCAATGGGTAAAAAAATGCCTATACTTGGAATATGCAGAGGACATCAAGTTATAAATGTAGCTAATGGTGGAAGTTTATATCAAGATTTAAGCTTAATTGATGGATGTTATATAAAACATAATCAAGGTGAATTATCAGATGTAAAAACTCATACAATATCCATTGAAAAAAATTCAGTATTAAATCAAATTTTAGGTGATGTTACATGTTGTAATTCATTTCATCATTTAGCTGTAAATAAGGTTGCACCAGGTTTTAAGGTAGTAGCTAGAGCAAAAGATGGGGTAGTTGAGGCGATAGAAAGGATAGAAAAACCTTTAGTTATGGGAATTCAGTGGCATCCAGAAATGTTAGCTGGTGTAGATGAAAATATGTTAAACATATTCAAATATTTTATAAAAGAATGTAAATAAGGAAGAATAATTAAAGGATGAGGTGAAGTTTTTCTATGAGCAACAAAAAAAAGATAGGCTTTTGGAGTATTGTATTGCTTGGAATTAACTCAATTATAGGATCAGGAATATTCTTGCTTCCTAATCAAGCAATGGAACTTATAGGACCAGCTAGTTTAGGTGTAATATTATTTGACATGCTATTAGTAGTTAGTATAGCACTATGTTTTGCAGAGGTTGGTGGAATGTTTAGCAAAAATGGGGGGCCCTATGTTTATGCTAAGGAAGCCTTTGGAAGTTTTGTAGGATTTGAAGTAGGATTTATGAAATGGGCTATAGGAATTATAGCTTGGGCAACAATGGCAGTTGGGTTTGTTACAGCATTATCAGCAGTATGGCCAGCAGCTGGTGAAGGCATGATGAAAAATATAATAATTATAGTAATTTTAGGCGGACTTGGAATAATAAATATATTAGGTGTTAGCATTTCAAAAGTTTTAAATAATATAATAACTGTAGGAAAATTAGTACCTTTATTTATTTTTATAGCAGTAGGAATATTCTTTATAAAAGGATCTAACTTTACCCCAGTATTTCCAAGTGGAGTATATCAAGGCGGTTCATTTGGAGCAGCAGCACTTTTAATATTTTATGCATTTACTGGATTTGAATCTATAGCAGTTGCAGCTGAAGATATGGAAAATCCAGAAAAAAATATACCAAAAGCAATAATAACAGTAATGATTATAGTATCAGTAGTATATCTATTAATTCAAACAGTTTCTATAGGTATATTAGGTGAACAATTAGCATTAACTAAAACTCCAGTGGCAGATGCTTCAGCAGTATTTTTAGGTTCATGGGGTGGAATATTAGTAACAGCAGGTACATTAATTTCAATAGGTGGAATTAATATAGCAGCATCATTTATTACTCCAAGAACAGCAGTAGCTTTAGCAGAAGATGGATTATTACCTAAGTGTTTAAATAAATATAATAAAAAAGGAACACCATACATAGCAATAATAGTTACAGTTGCATTAACTATCCCAGTTGCATTATCAGGAAGCTTTACTAAATTAGCGGCGATAAGTGTTGTATCAAGATTTGCACAATACGTTCCAACTTGTTTATCAGTGCTAGTTTTAAGAAAGAAAAGACCAGATTTAAAAAGTTCATTTAGAATTCCATTAGGACCAGTAATTCCAATTTTAGCAGTAGTAGTAAGTGGATGGTTACTAGTTCAATCATCAATGGAAAAAATATTATGGGGTCTAGGTGGATTAGTTATAGGAGTACCTATATATTTATTAATGATTAACATGAATAAAAAAAACAAAAATAATAATTCAGAAAAAGTAGCTTAAAAATCAATAAATTATTATTTAAAATAGGATTTTGGAAATATATGGCTGTCTTGAAATAAGATTAAATTTCAGGGCAGCTTTTGTCATAATAAATAAATTATTAGAGATTTCTTAATTAATTTTTATAAGAATTTATCAAAAAATTATAATATTATCAACAAATATTGTATAATTGTCTTGTGTTCAATTTAAAAACAAAAGAATTATGGTGGTGATGTTAAGTGTATAATTTAAACTTAGAAAAAGTTAACATAAAAAAAGAAATATATAGAGAAGAAGTTGAAACATTTTTAAATAAGTTCGATTTAGAACTAGATAAAGATGTAGATTACACTGTTGTTATTAGGGTAGATGGCGAGATAAAAGCTACATGTTCTAAAGGTGGAAGTATATTTAAATGTTTTGCTGTAGATGATGATTTAAGAGGTGAAGGGGTATCTGCAACTTTATTAAATGCAGTAAATGATAAATTATTTGAGGAAGGTAAGTATCATAGTTTCATATTTACTAAACCAAGTAATGTAGCAATTTTTTCAGGTCTTGGATATAAATTAATAGAAGAGGTAGAAAAGGTAGCGCTATTAGAAAATGGGGTTTATAATATAAATTCTTGTTTAAATAAAATTGGTGAGAAATACGATTTAAAAAATAATATAAAAAAAGCAGCACTAGTTATGAACTGTAATCCATTTACTTTAGGTCACTTATATTTAGTTGAGAAAGCTGCAAGTGAAAATGAGGAAGTTATTGTATTTGTTGTAGAGGAAGATAAATCTTTATTCCCATTTAAAGTTAGATATGATTTAGTGAAAAAAGGATGCGCTCATTTAAAAAATGTAAAGGTAATTCCTGGTGGAGAATATATAATATCATCTGCTACGTTCCCATCATACTTTATAAGGAAAAAAGATGAGGTTTTAAAAGCATATACTAATTTAGATGCAAAGATATTTGGAAAATATTTCTGCAAAGAATTTAATATAAATAAACGATATATAGGTGAGGAACCATATTGTGTGGTAACTAAATCATATAATGATACATTAAAAGAAATATTACCAACTTTTTCAACAGAAGTTATAGAAGTAAAAAGAAAAGCAGAGGATGAAGTGCCTATAAGCGCATCTAGAGTTAGAGAACTTATAAGAGAAGGAAAAATGGATGAAATAGAAAAAATAGTACCAAAAACAACTTTTGAATTTTTAAATAGTGATGATGCTATTGAAATTATAGAAAAAATAAAAAATAATAATACACCACACTAAAGAAAAATCCATGTTTGTTTAATATTATATTAGCTTTAAATAATAGACCAGTTTCTTTTTTGGTCCATAGGTTCTGCTAAAAATTACTAATGGCAGAACCTATTTGCGATACAAGATTACTTTTTATTTTAGTCTATTATTTTTTTACGTGTCCAAAGATATAGGGAAACAAGCTCCATTTAGGATTGAGTTTAGAACTCTATAGTATCTTATATAAAAATATTTTAGGGAATGAGGAATTTAAAGTGACAAAATTAAAAAAAATTATGAGTATGATTCTAATATCTACAGTGGTAGGTACCTTGGTAGGATGCAGTAAGCAAGATACAAAAAATACTGAAGAAGAAGTAACTGTATCTGCTGCAGCAAGCTTAAAAGAAAGTCTAGAAGAAATAGAGCCAATTTTTGAGAAGGAAAGTGGAATAAAAGTTACTTTTAACTTTGGCGGATCAGGAACCCTTCAAAAACAAATAGAAGAAGGTGCTCCAGTAGATTTATTTATTTCAGCAGGAAAAAAACAAATGGATCAATTAGAAAATAAGAATTTAATAGTTAATGATAGTAGATTGGATTTATTAAAAAATGAATTAGTTTTAATTGTTTCTAATGCAAATAAAGAAGAAATAAAAAATGTTAATGATGTTATTTCAAAAAATAAAGATATGTCAATAGGAACTGTTGAATCTGTGCCAGCAGGTCAATATGCAAAAGAAGCACTTACAAAATTAAATCTATGGAATCAAATTGAAAATAAACTGATATATTCTAAAGATGTAAAACAAGTAGCATATTATGTTGATAATAACGAAGTAACATCAGGTATAGTATATAAATCAGATGCAATGGAATTAAAAAACTCTTACATAGCTGAAACTTTTGATGAAGGTACACATAGTCCTATAGTTTATCCATGTGCCCTTATTTCAAATAGTGAGAAAAAAGAAAGTGCTGAAAAATTTATGGAGTACTTAAAGGAAAAAGAAAGTATGAATATATTTGAAAAGCATGGATTTAATATTAATAAGTAGGTGTAGATATGATATTGGAGCCAATAATAATATCGCTTAAAGTATCAAGCATATCTACTTTGATTACATTAATGTTAGGTATATTTTTAGCTAGAATATTTACAAAATACAATTTTAAAGGAAAAGATATTTTAGAAACAATTATAATGCTACCTATGGTATTGCCACCTTCTGTTATTGGTTATGGTCTATTAATGATCATTGGTAGTAATGGAATAATTGGAAAAATATTTTTAGAACTTTTTAATAAAAAGCTTATATTTAATATAACAGCAGCGTGTATTGCTTCAACTATTGTAGCATTACCATTAATGTATCAAAGTGTCAAAAGTGCATTTTTAAATATAGATATACTTTATGAAAATGTAGCAAGAACTCTTGGAGCAGATGAGAGGACTATATTTTGGAAAGTATCCTTTCCTTTAGCATTTCAAGGAATAATAAGTGGTATAGTGTTAGCCTTTGCAAGGTCCATAGGTGAGTTTGGGGCTACTCTTATGGTAGCTGGAAATATACCAGGAAAGACTCAAACAATACCTCTAGCTATATATTTTGCAGCAGAGGGTGGAGATAATAAGACTGCAAATATTTTAATGACTATAGTAATTGTATTTAGCTTTATAATTGTTTACGGATTGAATAGATGGAGTAAATCTAAAAAATATTAATATGAAAAAATTTAATTTAGGAGCATGGAAATGAATTGTATTGAAATATTTAAGAAGTTAAACTACTTTGATTTAAATATAAAAATAAAATTAGATAAAGAAATATTAGTTATACAAGGTCCATCTGGTTCGGGAAAGACTAGTATATTTGATTGTATAAGTGGAATAACAAATCCGGATAAAGGTGAAATAATTTTGAACGATAAAGTAGTATATTCTAGTGAAAAAAATATAAATTTGCCAATAAAGGATAGAGGTGTTGGATATGTATTTCAAAATTATGGTCTATTTCCTCATATGACAGTAAAAGACAACATTATGTTTGGTGTGAAAAACAATAAAAACTGCCAAGTTGATGAAAGTCATGGTGAATATGTAATGGAAATTTTAAAAATAGATCATTTGAAAAATAGGTATCCAAAAGAAATATCTGGAGGAGAAAAACAAAGGGTAGCTTTGGCAAGAGCTTTAGCAATAAAACCTAATATTATGATTATGGATGAACCATTTTCAGCATTAGATAGTAAAACTAAGGAGCTAGTGTATAAAGAGTTTTTGGAATTTAAAAAAGTATGTGATGTGAGCATAATACTAGTTACCCATGATACATATGAAGCTAAGCTTTTAGGTGATAGAATAATCAACATAAAAGATGGAGCATTAATGTGAAAATTTTCAGTATAAAACATCATTTATGAATCGTAAAAATGTGTATATATTTATCGAAAAAACTATTATTATGTTGAATTATGAGTTTTATATAAAATGTGAGTTAAAAATGGCAAATTATCATTAATATTATAGTTTGACTGTGCAAATATGATACTCTAGAATGATATTATAATGAGATATTTTTTACTTTTTTATAGTAAGAATATAAAAAACACAACAAAAGGAGAATTTTATGGAAAAGAAAATACTAACTGTATGTCCATATTGTGGCGGAGGCTGCCAGCTAAATTTGGTAGTTAAAGATGGACAAATAGTGAGAGCAGAAGCAGCCAACGGTAGAACAAACGAAGAAAATTTATGTCTTAAAGGATATTATGGATGGGATTTTTTAAATGATCCTCAACTTTTAACTCCAAGACTAAAAAAACCTATGATAAGAAAAAACGGTGAATTAGAAGAAGTTTCATGGGATGAAGCTGTAAGATTTGTAGCAGAAAGATTATTAGCTATAAAAGCTAAATATGGTCCAGATGCTATTATGGGAACAGGTTCAGCTAGAGGACCAGGAAATGAAGCAAACTATGTAATGCAAAAATTTATGAGAGCAGTAGTTGGAACAAACAATGTAGATCACTGTGCTAGAGTGTGACATGCTCCTTCAGTAGCCGGTCTGGCTTACTCATTAGGAAATGGTGCAATGTCTAACGGAATACCAGAAATAGAAGATACGGATTTATTATTTGTATTTGGTTATAATGCAGCAGATTCACATCCAATTGTTGCGAGAAGAATTGTTAAGGCAAAGGAAAAAGGGGCAAAAGTAATATCGGTGGACCCTAGACTTACAGAAACAGGAAGAATATCAGATTTATGGTTAGCATTAAAAGGTGGTACAAATATGGCACTTGTTAATGCATTTGGTAATGTCTTAATAAATGAAAATCTTTATGATAGAGATTATGTAGAAAAATATACTAATGGATTTGAAGAATATAAAAAACAAGTAGAAAAGTATACTCCAGAATATGCTGAAAAAATAACAGGAGTAAAAGCTGATGATATAAGAAAAGCTATGAGAGAATATGCAAAAGCTAAAAATGCTATGATTCTTTATGGAATGGGTGTTTGTCAATTCTCACAAGCTGTAGATGTAGTTAAAGGATTAGCATCTCTTGCACTTTTAACAGGAAATTATGGAAGACCTGGTGTTGGAATAGGTCCAGTTCGTGGACAAAACAATGTACAAGGTACATGTGATATGGGAACTCTTCCAGACGTATTCCCAGGATACCAAAAGGTTACAGATGATGCTGCAAGAGAAAAATTTGAAAAGGCTTGGAATGTAAAGCTTTCAAATAAGCCAGGACATAAGTTAACAGAAATACCTCACTTAGTTCTTCATGAAGATAAAATAAAAGCTTATTACATATTTGGAGAAGATCCAGTTCAAAGTGACCCAAATGCAGCAGAGGTAAGGGAAACTTTAGACAACATAGATTTAGTAATAGTACAAGACATATTTATGAATAAAACAGCGCTTCATGCAGATGTTGTTCTTCCAGCAACTGCTTGGGGAGAACATGAAGGGGTTTACTCTAGCGCTGATAGAGGATTCCAAAGATTTAGAAAAGCTGTTGAACCTAAAGGGGAAGCAAAACCAGATTGGCAAATTATCTGTGAAATAGCTACAGCTATGGGATACCCAATGAGCTATAAAAACACAGAAGAGATTTGGGATGAAATGAGAAGTCTTTGTCCAAGCTTTGCAGGAGCAAGTTATAAACGTCTTGAAGAATTAGGTGGAATTCAATGGCCATGCCCAACTGAAGACCATCCAGGAACACCTTATTTATATGAAGGAAATAAATTTTCAACTGAAAATGAAAAAGGAAATTTATTTGCAGCTGAATGGAGAGCTCCAGGTGAAATGCCAGATGAAGAATATCCACTAAGCTTATCAACAGTAAGAGAAGTTGGACATTACTCTGTAAGAACTATGACAGGTAACTGTAGAGCTTTAAAAGAGTTAGCAGATGAGCCAGGATATATTCAAATAAGTGCAGAAGATGCTAAAGAGCTTAATATAGAGTCAGAAGAGTTAGTTAGAGTAACATCAAGAAGAGGTAGCATACTAACTAGAGCTTTAGTTACAGAAAGAGTAAAAAAGGGTGCTACATATATGACTTACCAATGGTGGGTAGGTTCTTGTAATGAGTTAACAAGTGATTTTGTTGATCCAATAACAAAAACACCGGAATTTAAATATTGTGCAATTAAAGTAGAAAAAATAGAAGATCAACAGTGGGCTGAAAACCACGTAAAAGAAACATATGATAACATAAAAAAACAAATGGGTGTTTCTAAAAGCTCATAAACTACATTATTAGTTAAAAGCTTATATAAGTTGTAAATATAAGGTTCTAAACTAAATTTGAAAGTTATTTATTTATCAAGTGAGAAAATTCAAGTTAATATTTTAGTTAAGAGTTAAGGGTTGTAGTTATTACTCCTTACCTTGTTCCTAGTAATGTTTGATTCAAAAAAACAGGGAGTAAAGTTTTATTCATAATTATAAATTATAAATTTCTCCAACTCTTACTTTTTAACTATTAACTAACTTAATTTGTACTTATTTTCATCAAGTGATAAAAATATTTGTTTAAATAGGAGCTTTTCTCCTATGAATATATAGGTGAAATTGTTAATTAATTAACTTTGTAATTTTGTTTTATGTGGAAATATAAAATAAATAAAAATCAGCTCAGGAAAAGACTTAAGATTAAAATGTTATAATATTTCATTTTGAAAGGATAAAAATATGATTACTATAGAAGAAGCATTGAAAATAATTAAAGAAGAAACAAAGATTATAGGCTTAGAAAGAGTAGATATTATATCATCACTTAATAGGGTTTTAGCAGAAGATATTTACTCAAAAGACATTCTACCACCTTTTGATAAATCTGCTATGGACGGCTATGCTATAAAGTTTGAAGATACTACAGTATGTGAAAGCGCAATCAATGCAGAGCTTGATATAGTAGGATTAATAAGGGCTGGAGAGTATTACGAAGATGAATTAAAACAAGGTCAAGCTATAAAAATTATGACAGGAGCACCGGTGCCTAAGAGTGCTAATGCAGTAATACAAATTGAAAAAGTAGAATGTAAAGAAAACAAATTAATAATATCTGATGTTGTTAAAAAAGATACTAATATTATAAAAATGGGTGAAGAAATAAATGTTGGGGATTTAGCAATACCAAAAGGGAAAGTTATAAGACCTACTGAAATAGGTTTTTTAGCATCTCTAGGTTATAGTAAAGTTTTAACTTATAAAACTCCTAAAATAGCAATAATATCAACTGGTGATGAATTACTAAACATAGATGAAGTTCTTGAAAAAGGTAAGATAAGAAATTCTAATGAATATTCACTTATGGCTTTATGTAAAAATTTAGATTTAGAGTTTATATCTTTAGGTATAGCATCTGATAAAAAAGAGGTTTTAAAAGAAAAAATAACAGAAGGCTTAGAAAGTGCAGATATAGTAATTACATCTGGTGGTGTTTCAGCTGGAGATTTTGATTTTGTTGAAGATGTCTTAGAAGAAATAGACGCAAAAATTAATTTTACATCAGTAGCAATCAAGCCAGGAAAACCAGTAACTTTTGCAACAGTTAAAGATAAATTCTTTTTTGGATTACCAGGAAACCCATTATCTCTTATAACAACTTTTGAAGAGTTTGTAAAACCAGCTATTAAAAATATAAGTGGATTTAATAAAATTGAAGATGATATGATTTCTGTATTAGCAGCAAGTAAATTCAAAGCAAGAAACAATAGAAGAAAATATATATATGTAAACATAACTGAAAAAGAAGGAATATATTATGCTAATGATTTAGGAAATCAATGCTCAAATCATCTTATGACTATGAGTAAAGCTAATGGAATAATCATTATGAATGAAGATGTAAGAGAGATAAATGTAGGAGATAAGGTTTATGGAAAATTTATCTTTAAATAAGAAAGTATGTCCTAAAATTATTTCTATAGTTGCAACAAAATCAGGAACTGGTAAAACAACTTTAATTGAAAAATTAATCCCAATTTTAAAAGAGAAAAATTGGAAAGTTGGAGTGTTAAAACATGATGCACATAAGTTCGAAATGGATAAAGAAGGTAAGGATACTTATAGATTTGCACAGGCCGGAGCAGATAATGTTATAATTTCATCTTCTACTAAGTTGGCAATGATACAGACTTTAAAAGAAGAGAGAACTATTGAGGATATATTACCTCTTTTTAAAGATGTTGACTTAGTTATAGTAGAAGGATTTAAAAATAATAAATATTCTAAAATTGAAGTGCACAGAAATGTTGTAGATAACAACTTTTTATATAATGATTTAAACTTTAAAAAAGATACGTTTATAGCGTTGGCTAGCGATGAAGAGTTAGAGGTGGATATACCAGTTTTAGATATTAATAACCCAATGGAAGTAGTTAAGTTTATTGAGGATAAAATACTAAATGAAAAATAAATTTTAGATAGTGGAGTAATTATGAATAAAACTTTAGATTACACGGTTTTAAAAATAGATAATGGAGAAAAAACTTCTTGTGAAGAGCTATTAGTTTGTGAATATCCAATGACTATTTTTTTAAACAATAAAAAAATAGCAACACTTTTATGTAGTCCGGAAAATCTAGAAGAGTTAGCTATAGGTTTTTTAAGAACAGAAAACCTTATAGATAGTATAAAAGATATTACATCTTTAAAATTAGACAGGAATAAAGGAACTGCATATATAGAAACAAATTTAAAAGAAATAAATACTAAAAATTTTCAAAGCAAAAAAATAAGGTTTCAAAATAATAATGTTTTAGTTGAAGAAAATATAGAAAAATTTTTAGATTCACTTTGCTGTAATCCAGTAGAAAGTGAACTTACTATAGAAACGGATAAAATTTTTGAGTTTATGAAGGAAAATCTAAATTATTCTGAAACATTTAAAAATACTGGTGGAGTACATAGTATAGCTCTAAGTGACAGAGAAAAAATATTAGTTATATGTGAGGATGTAGCTAGACATAATGCTATGGATAAGACTATAGGTTATGCACTTAAAAATGAAATATCATTAAAGGACAAGATAATGATACTTAGTGGTAGGGTTTCATTGGAAATGATATTAAAAGCAGCTAGGATGGAAATTCCAATTATCATATCAAAATCAGCACCAACTACATTATCAGTAAGTCTTGCAAATAAACTTAATATAACTTTAGTTGGTTTTGTTAGAAAAAATAAAATGAATATATATTCTAATGATCAAAGGGTAATAGAAAGTAATTTAATAGTGAAATAGAAATAAATATACTTGAAAGGTGATAAGATTTATGAAAACTGCACTTAATTCTTTTGTTGTAGCTAATCCAAATAAATGCATAGGATGCAAAGTTTGTGAAGTAGCATGTTTTGTAGCACATAGCAAAAAAAATAATGTTAGTGGCGTTGTTGGAACAATTACAACCCCAGTTACACCAAGACTACATAATATAAAAGTAGGAAAGGTAACAATGCCAATTCAATGTAGACATTGTGAAGATGCACCATGTGCAAATAGTTGTCCAACATCAGCGATAAAGCAAGAAGATGGAATAATAATTATAGATGAAAAAGCTTGTATAGGTTGTAAAAGCTGTATTTTAGCATGTCCATTTGGTGCTATAGAATTAATGCCAGAATATAAAAATGGTGAAGAAGTTTTACAAAGTAACTTAAAACAATATATAGAAAATGAATTAGAAAGTAAAAGTAAAATTATAGCTTATAAGTGTGATTTATGTAAAGAAAATGGAGAGGCAGCTTGTGTAAAAGCTTGTCCTAAAGATGCACTAACACTTATAACTCCAGAAGAAACAAAAAAAGTTCGTAATTTAAAGGCAGTGGAAAGCCTATCAAAAATTATAAATAATCAAAAATAAAATTTTTTTATATGTAAAACCAATTCATATAATTATTCTTATTTATAAGAGTGGAGGATCGATTGATGAATATAAGCTTAATTAACATAGATAAAGAGCTTTGCACAGGATGTAGACGTTGCGCTGAAGTATGTCCTGTAAATGCTATAGAAGGAATTTCTGGAGAACCACAAAGCATAAACACAGATAAATGTGTTTTATGTGGACAGTGTATACAGACTTGTAGTGTATATGCGTCTGAGTTTCAAGAAGAAATAGCAAGCAAAGAAGAAAAGCTAAAAGAAAGAAAAATGCTTGATACAGTTACTGAACCTATTTTTGCAGCATATAGTTTAGGACAAGTTATTGAGGTGAAAGAAAAATTAAAAGATAAAAATCTTTATAAAATTGTTCAATGTGCTCCAGCAGTTAGAGTAGCATTAGCAGAAGAATTTGGAATGGAGTTTGGAGCATTAACTCCAGGTAAATTAGCTAAGGCACTTAAAGTATTAAATTTTGATAGAGTATATGATACTAATTTTGCTGCAGATTTAACTATAATGGAGGAAGGTAGCGAGCTAATAGAAAGAGTTACAACAGGAAAGAATCTTCCAATGTTCACATCTTGCTGTCCAGCATGGGTAAAATTTGCAGAAGATACATATCCAGAACTTTTAAATCATTTATCAAGTTGTAAATCTCCACAACAAATGGCAGGAGTTTTATTTAAAACATATGGTGCAAAAATTGACAAAGTAGAACCAAGTAAAATATATAGTGTAGCTGTAATGCCTTGTACATGTAAGCAGTTCGAATGTGATAGAGAAGAAATGAACAGTAGTGGATATAGAGATGTAGACTGCGTTATAACTACTAGAGAATTAGCTCATTTAATAAAAGAGAGTGGTATTGATTTTGCTAATTTAGAAGAAGATACATTTGATACTCCTTTAGGAACTTATAGTGGAGCTGGAAATATATTTGGAGCTACTGGTGGAGTTATGGAAGCTGCTATAAGAACTGGATATGAACTTATAAGCAAAAAAAGTATTCCAAAGTTAGAGCTAAATTTTATAAGAGGATCAGAAGGAATAAGAACAGCTACAGTTGATGTTGATGGATTAGAATTAAAAGTAGCTGTAGTTTCAGGTCTTAAACATGTTTCTAAAGTTATGGAAGATGTTAAGCTAGGAAAATGTGATTATCATTTCGTAGAAGTAATGACTTGTCCAGATGGATGTGTAAGCGGCGGTGGACAACCTAAACTACTTTTAGAAGAATATAGACAAGTTGCATATAAAAAGAGAAAAGAATCACTATATAATCATGATTCGGCATTGAAAATAAGAAAATCTCATGAAAATCCTGATATTAAAAAGATATATGATGAATTTTTAGAAAAGCCGTTAGGTCATAAATCACATGAACTTTTACACACTAAATATGGTATGAGAAGGGAGAAGAAATAATGAATACTTTTGTAGTAGCAGATCCTAATAAATGTATAGGATGTAGAACTTGTGAGGTTGCTTGCGTAGTTGCACATTCACAAGAAAACATATTTACTCAAGAAAGCAATGATGTAGATTTTAACCCTCGTTTAACTGTTATAAAAACTGCAAATGTAAGTGCGCCAATTCAATGCAGACACTGTGAAGATGCACCATGTGCAAATGTATGTCCTAATGGGTCAATAACAAATAAAGATGGTGTTATATTTATAGATAAAAGTACTTGTATAGGTTGTAAAACTTGTGTTATAGCATGTCCGTTTGGAGCTATAGATATAGTTGAAGAATATAACAAAGGGGAAAAAGTTTTACAAAATGGATTAAAAGTTAGTGACGATAAAAATGTAGAATTTAAAGAAAAAATGATAGCTAACAAGTGTGATCTTTGCATAGGAAGAGAAGGCGGTCCTGCTTGTGTTGAAATATGCCCAACAAAAGCATTAAGAATTATAGAAGCAAAAGAAATAGAAAAATCTGTTGAAGCTAAAAGAAGTCAAGTTGCTCTTGAACTTATGAATGTAGTTAAATAAGAAAACATATTGAAAAAGATGTACACTGCTATTTTTAGTTATTAAAATTAGCAGTGTCATAAATTTTAGTGTTAAATTTTCCTAAGAATAATTTATAGGGAAACAAACTCGTATTTAAGTATAATTTAAAGGAGGAGAAATATGTTTAAAGTTGCCATTATAACCTGTAGTGATAAAGGATATGAAAATAAAAGAATTGATGATAGTGGAAAAGTTATAAAAGAGATAGTGGAAAGTGTAGGATACACTGTAGAAAAATACATAGTACTTCCAGATGATAAAAATATGATTTCAAATGAACTTATAGAATGTAGTGATAACCTTAATGTGGATTTAATACTTACAACCGGTGGTACAGGATTTAGTGAGAGAGATGTTACACCAGAAGCAACATTAGAGGTTGTAGATAGACTTGCTCCTGGAATATCAGAGGCTATTAGAGCATATAGCATGACTATTACTAAAAGAGCAATGTTATCTAGAGCAGTTAGTGGAATAAGACATAAAACTTTAATTATAAATCTTCCAGGAAGCCCTAAAGCAGTTAGAGAATCATTAGAGTACATAATAAAATCATTACATCATGGATTAGAAATTCTCACTGGTAAGGCAAGTGAATGTGCTAGATAATTGTTAAGCGGTGAAAGATATGAATTCAAAATTAAAAAATAAAGATAATAATTACATAAATATAGCAAATACAGCTATAATACTTGCTGGTGGAAAAAGCTCTAGAATGGGGTTTGACAAACAGTTTTTGGAAATAAATAATAATAGATTAATAGATTCATTAGTTAAAAAGTTAAAAAATGAATTTGAAGAAATTATAGTTGTTACTAATAAGACAGAACAATATGTTGAAAAAGATTATAAAATTATTAGTGATGAAATAAAAGATTGTGGGCCTTTAGGCGGTATACATGTAGGGCTTAAAAATAGCAGTAGCAAATATACATATTTTATTGCCTGTGATATGCCTAACATAAATTTAGATTATATAAAATTTATGAAAAGTAAAATAGAAAAGTTAGAATTAGATGCATGTATAACTAAAAGTAAGAATGGAAAAATCGAGCCTTTTAATGGATTTTATTCTAAAAAAGTTATAGATGTTATAGAAAAACAAGTTTTAGAAAAAAAGTTAGCAATATCTTATCTTATTGATAATGTTAATGCAGTTTATATAGATGAAAAAGATGCAAAATATTATAATGATAGTTTAAATATGTTTATAAACTTAAATACACAAAAAGAATTAGAAACTTATACTGAGAATTTAAAAAAACTCAGGAAGGGAGAGTTTGATGATTGATTCATTTGGTCGTAATATAAATTATTTAAGAATATCTGTAACGGATTTATGTAATTTAAGATGTAAGTATTGTATACCGGAGCAAGGAATAAATAAAATAGATAATAAAGAAATATTAACACTAGAAGAAATAGAAGAAATAACAAAGATATTTGTTGAATTAGGGGTAACAAAAGTAAGAATAACTGGAGGGGAACCTTTAGTAAGAAAAAATGTTCTAAAGTTGATAAAAAATATAGGAAGTATTGAAAAGATAAAAGATTTTTCTATAACAACAAATGGAACATTATTAGAAGATTACATAGAAGAGTTAAAAGCTTTTGGCGTAAATAGATTAAATATAAGTTTAGATACTTTTAATGAGGATAGATATAAGTATATAACAAGAGGTGGAGAGCTACAAAAAGTTTTAAATGGTATAGAGAAAGCAAAACAAATGGGGATTTATCCTATAAAATTCAATGTGGTCTTAGTGAAAGGCTTTAATGATGATGAAATTAAAGATTTTGTAAATTTAACTATTGATGAAGATGTACATGTTAGATTTATTGAACTTATGCCAATAGGTCAGTGCAAAAATTGGTCTTTAGGTAAATTTATATCTAATGAAACAATATTAAACAAAGTTAAGGGGTTAGAGGAAGATAAAAGTGAAGATATATCATCACCAGCGAAATACTACAAATTACCTAATGCTAAAGGTAAAGTAGGTCTTATAAGTTCTATATCATGTAGTTTTTGTAAAGATTGTAATAGAATTAGACTTACCTGTGATGGTAAATTAAAACTTTGTCTTCATTCTGATGAGGAAATTGATTTAAAAAACCCTTTAAGAAATGGTGAAGATGTAAAACAAATAATTATTAATGCTATAAATAAAAAACCACAAAGACATAACTTAGAAGATGGTGAGTACATAAATAGAAATATGGTAGCTATAGGAGGATAAAAATGGAATTTACGCATTTTAATGAAAATGGAAGAGCTCATATGGTAAATGTAGGTGGAAAAGATGACACAAAAAGAATAGCTACAGCTGTGGGCTCTATAAAAATGAATAAAGAAACAATAAACATAATAAAAAATGGATTAATAAAAAAAGGTGATGTTTTATCTGTTGCTCAAATAGGTGGAATAATGGGCGCTAAAAAAACATCGGATTTAATCCCTATGTGTCATAATATATTTTTAACTGGTGCAGATATAAAATTTAATGTATTAGATACAGAGATAGAAATAGAAGCTACAGTATCTACTTATGGAAAAACAGGAGTTGAAATGGAAGCGCTAACAGCAGTATCTGTTACAGCACTTACTATATACGATATGTGTAAAGCAGTAGATAAAGACATGATTATAGGTGAGATAAAACTTATAAAAAAAACTGGTGGTAAGAGTGGAAATTACGAAAGAAAATAATATATACATATAGAGATATTTAGGAGGAATATTATGAAAAATAATGTTACTGGAAAGGTAATATCAATAAATATAAGTGATAAAAAAGGTATAATAAAGCAGCCTATAGAGGTTGGAGTTTTTGAAGAAGATTTTGGGCTGAAAGAGGATGCTCATGGTGGAAAGTGGCATAGACAAGTAAGTTTATTAGCTCAAGAAAGTATAGATAAAATGACTAATTTAGGAGTGGAAGGATTAATCCCAGGAAAGTTTGCAGAAAACATAACAACAGAGGGAATGGTACTTTATACACTTCCAGTAGGAACTTTGCTTAAAATTGGAGAAACTATTCAAGAAGTTACTCAAATAGGAAAAGAGTGTCATAGTGGATGTGCTATTAAACAAGCAGTGGGAAAATGTATAATGCCTAAAGAAGGTATTTTCACTAAAGTAATAAAAGGTGGAAAAGTAAAAGCTGGAGACACTATAGAAGTAATAGAATAAAACTCTAGATTTGAATCATGTATAGGTTTAGCGAGAGAGAGGTTTAATAAATTTCTTTCTTGTTTTATTATATTTTAAAATATTTCAAATTATTATTAGTTTATCATAGGAATTATTATTGTATAATTGTAAAGAAACATGATATATTGATGTTTAAAATTAAATATATGATTTGGATAAGAAGTTATATCTTTGAAAAGTTAGGGAGGAGTTGAGAAATGGAGAAGAGATTTAAAGTTAAATTCTCCAAATAATATGAATAAAGAAGAAATTTTAAAAGCTAATGCGATTTTAGATGCAAGAGAAGAAAGAGTTAATCTTATTGAAGCTCTTATAGAAAATTATAAAAATACTATTGTAGTAGCAAGAGTTAATTATCCAGGGAATAATAAAGAAAATTACATAAGTGATTATATTATAGAAAAAGGGCGAGAGGAACTTATAAAGGTTTTTAATGATAGGATAGAACATATTATAGAAAAAAGTTCAGCTGAAGGTCCTTACATAGTATTAATATTAAAATTAGATGGAAATACAGCGAAAAGAAGAACCATTGAAATAGAAAATACCCATTTATTAGGTAGATTTTTAGATTTGGATGTATATGAAGGTAGTATTTCATCTATTAGTAGACAAAGTTTAGGTTTTGATAAAAGAACATGTTATTTATGTGGAAACTATGCACATGAATGCATTAGAAGTAAGAATCACACAGTAGAAGAAGTAGAAGAGTTTATAATAAAAGCAGTGAAAAGATATATGGAGAAGTAAAATGAATAAGAATTATGAGATAAAAGAAATATCCTTTAAGTTAGGCGCGTTAGCAAATGAAGCTATGTTAAGTGAAGCTAGTTGTTATCCATCACCAGGATTAGTTTCACCAATTTCAACAGGTTCTCACAATGATATGGATTATTACACATTTATACAAAGTTGTTCTGCATTACATAAATATATGATTTTATTTGCTAATGAAGGATTTAGCGAAAAAAGTCCAAAAGAAATTTTTAAAGCAATAAGAAAAGTAGGAATAGATGCTGAAAGAGCAATGTTTGAAAGTACTGATGGAATCAATACTCATAAAGGTATGATATTTTTATTAGGTGTATCTATAAGTGCTACAGCAAAGGCATTACATGATAATATTTCCTTTTCTGATATAAAAAATATAATTAAAGATATGACAGAAGGCATAGTAGAAAGAGAACTTAAGAATATAGATAAAAATAAAAAACTTACATATGGAGAACAATTGTATGTGGATTATGGAATAGAAGGTATAAGAGGGCAAGTGGAAAAAGGTCTACCATTAGTTTTTGATTATGCATTAGATATTTTAAAAAAAGAAAAAGATTTAACTTTAAATGATAGACTAGTACATGTACTTATTGCTATAATGATATATTTAGATGACTGTAATATAATACATAGACATTCTATAGAAATGTTAGGAATTTCACATAAAAAGGCAGAAGAAATTATAAAATTAGGTGGAATGAAAACAAAAGAAGGAAAAGAAAAAATAAAAGAACTAGAAGAAGAATTTTTGAAAAATAGAGTTAGTCCTGGAGGATGTGCAGATCTTTTAGCTATAACTTTATTCTTTTATTTAGTTGAAAAAACGATGTACAAAAATAATTCAATTTTAAAATAATATATTAGTTTACTTAGGTTATAGGCTAAAAATATAGAATTTTTAATAATTATATTTTTAGTCTATAACTAATTTGTTGTCGATAGATTTATATAGGGAAACAAACTCAAATTTAAATTTATACATCAAATTTTTGTTATCAGTTAAGAAATATAGTTAGTTAAAAGTTAAGAGTTAAAAGTAATGGATGAAACTGAGAATCAGTTTTTTAAAATTAGAAGAATCAAACCTTGAATTTGGGATATAAAGTTAACTGAAGTTATATACAAAGTTTACAGCCGTAACAAGAAGGACAGGAGCGCCGAAATTTATTTTCCGTAAGTTATTTTTTCAGTAAAATCGAAAGAATAGCAATAAAGCCTAAAGCAATAAAAGCTGATACTAAAAAAGTACGTTTAGTATTATTAGGAACATAGTGAGTAGTAATTACCACAACTATTAACTGTTCACTATTAACTCTTAACTAAAATAATCTGTTAGTTATTGATAAAATATTAATTTGAGTTTTGTCATTTGATAAATGAATAAGTTTAAAATTTAATTTGGAACCCTATAACCGTAGATAATATATAAAAGTTGATTTATTAAGGCATAATCAAATATATAATAAGCCAATATTCAGTGCAAATAGCTTTGAATCTTTGACTTTTTATTTATTTTCATATGTCTAATAGAAAATTTATATAGAAAGAGGTAAGTTTATGACCACAGTTGATGTTTTAAGTGATATTAACTTAGTCAATAGTGTGCTTGATGGTAATACCAAAGATTTTGAGATTATTGTTGATAAGTATGGAAATATTGTTTTTCAGTTTATATATAGTATGTTAAAAGAGCAGCATCTTTCTGAGGATATAACTCAAGAGGTGTTTATAACAGTTTATAATAAATTATACTTATATGATAGTAAATACAAATTTTCTACATGGATACTTAAAATCGCTAAAAATAAAACTATAGACTATATTAGGAAAAACAAATTAATAAAGGAACAAAGTATAGATTCTGTAAAGGAGTTAGAGTCTGTAAATATATCACCAGAAGAATTTATAGAATATAAAGAAACAAGAGAAATATTACTAGATTATATAAATAATTTAAAAGATATGGATAGACAAATTATTTACTTAAAATACAAATATAAAAAGACTTTTAGTGAAATTGGAAAAGAAATAGACATGCCAGAATCTACAGTGAAAAAAAGATTTTATAAAGCAAGAGAAAATTTTAAAAAATATAAAAGTGGAAAAGGAGTTGAGAGATATGAATTGTAATTTAGATAAAGAAAAAATTTCATTGTATATAAATGGTTTATTAGATGAAAAAGAAGAAATAATAGTAAAAAACCATATCTCAACTTGTGAAAAATGCAAAAAAATATATAAGGAAGAACTATTACTAGAGGAAGAATTTAAAAATATATGTTCTTTAGATGAAATAAATTTAGAAAGAATTAAAAACAATGTAATGGAATCCATAGATAAAAATAAATATACTAAAAAGAAGAAAGTATTTTTAAATGAAAATAAGATGTTAGCTTTGTCAGCGGCATGTTTATTTATTGTATTTATTGCATTAAAAAATATTAATGTTAACAGTTTTCAAGATAAAGATTTAAAAACAAAATCAGTTGAGCCAAGCAATTATTCAATTGAAAATAAAAATAAATTTTTCAAAAATATAAAAGTAAAAACATATGATGATGATATAAGATGGTTTTATAATAAAGAAAAAACTAAAGAGTTTGCATTGATTGAAGAATTTCAAGAAAGATACGTTTTATTAATTAGGGACTATAATTCAAATGATATAAATAAATTAGATTTATTAAAAAATGAGGATAGTAAAGTTATGATTAATGCTCAGTGGTATAATAATGAGGATTTATTGGTAACAACTGGAATAGATAAAAATAATATGATTTTAGGTAAAAAGGTTATTAAGTTAAATACCGATAATTTTAATGAAGAAGTTATTTATCAAGCAGATAATGCACTTATAGAAATAGAAGAAGTAAAAGTTAAAGAAAATCATATAGATATTACTATAAAAGAGTATTTAGATGAAAAAATGAAAAATTATTTAGAGAAAGTTGAAACTATAAAATTTTAAATTGGGGATTGAGAAATTAGGGTGGTGATTTATATGGAAAAAAGCAAAAGATATTATGCGAAAGCTATAAAAAATTATGATATGGGGAATCTGTCAAAGGCCATTGATTACTGTAATAAAAGTTTAAAGGAAGACAGAGGAAATTCCGCTTCATTGAATTTAAAAGGACTTATATATTATTTAAAGGGTGATTTGGAAAGTGGAAGAAATCAATGGAAAATAAATTTAAAAGCAAATAGTGATGAAATATCAAGAAAATATTTAAACGATAGTAGGAATGATAGAGAAAGACTTCAAAAATTTAGGGAAGGACAACGACTTTTAAAAGAAATTAAGGTAA
The DNA here is from genome assembly GCF_001573875.1 of Clostridium sp. ATCC 25772. Taxonomy (NCBI): domain Bacteria; kingdom Bacillati; phylum Bacillota; class Clostridia; order Eubacteriales; family Clostridiaceae; genus Clostridium; species Clostridium sp. ATCC 25772. The sequence continues at coordinate 21,890 of NZ_LFRG01000015.1, read as the reverse complement.
AAGATGCACTGAATATATTTGAAGGATTAAAAGATTCACATTTTAACTTTATTAACTTATATAATAATATAGCTCTTTGCTATGTAAGATTAGGTGAATATGATACTGCTTATTATCATGTTAAACAGGTATTAAATTTTGACAATAACAATAAATTTTCTTATGAGATAATTAACTCACTACAAGAAATAGGTGCAATAAAACACAAAGATAGATTAAAGCAGAAAAAGATAATAGCTATATTAGCTACAGTAGGTATATTTTTACTTATTACAAGTGGAACATATTACTTTGCATTTATGGGCAATAGTAATATGGCATTAAAAGATGAAGCGGATAGTAAAAATCAAAAGGAAAAAATTGAAGAGAATGTTAAAAGTGAAAAGAATGATGTAGAAAATAAGAAAGATGAAAAAATAGATGAAAAAATAGATGAAAAAGTAGTAGAAGACAACAGTAAAGAAAAAGTTAAAGAGAAGAAAGTGTTTCCATTTAATGAGTTTAATACAGCCTTATCTAATAAAGATTATGAAGCAATTATAAAAGATTTAAATGAATTTAAGGTAGATGAACTTAATGTTAATGATAAGACATTATACATAAAAGGAATGGAACTAATTAATTCAGAAGCAGTTGAAAGTTACTATAAAAAAGCATTAGAATATATGAGCAAAAAAGATTATAAAAGTAGTATCAATACATTAAATAAAGTGTATAAATATAGTGATGGAATATATTTGAATGAACATATAATTTATATGATGGCTGTAAGTTATGAAAGTCAAAGTGACATAGCTAATGCGTTAAAATGGTATGAAGAATATAATAACAAATACAAAGAGGGCAGTTATATAGAAGGAGTAATTTATAAACTAGCTATTTTAAATAAAGATATAGATTTAGATAAGGCTAAACAATATGCTAGTGATATATCTTATAATTATTCAGAATCACAATATAACAATTCTAAAATAAAAGAAATAATCAACAAATAACAATAAAAAATTATATTTTAGGTTAAGTTAAAATCTTAAGTTATATACAAATTATTATATGGATATATTTAATTTGTTCTATGCTTAAGTTTTACAATATAATGTTGGAGGTATTTTTATGATAGAATTAAAGGAAGAAAATTTTAGTTCAGAAATAATGAACAGTGAAAAACCAATAGTGGTTGATTTTTGGGCAACTTGGTGTGGCCCATGTCAAAGATTAGCTCCAGTTATAGAACAACTTTCACATGAGATGCCCGATGCTGTATTTGCAAAGGTAAATGTAGAGGATAATTCTTCATTGGCAAGACAATTTAAAGTTATGAGCATACCAACTATAAAAATAATAAAAAATGGTGAAGTAGTAGATACATCTATAGGATATAAAGATAAAGATGATTTAAAAGCAATAATAGAAAAGCATATATAAGGCATAATTAAATAATAGGCAAGAATACTGGTCTATTATTTATTTGATTATGCCTAAAGTAAAAAAACCCAATTTCGAATTGGGTTTTTTATATTTTAATAGCAATATACTAATTACATTTCATTATAGTCAAATTCATTAGTGGTCGTAAAAACTTCTGTTGATTTACCATTAAATTTTATAAGGGTTTCTTCGTATAAATCATTATTAACAAATGAAATAGATCCAAAACTAGTTAAAAAGGATAAAATTAAAAATTTTAAAACTAAGTTTTTCATTATATAATCACCTCTTTAATATAAAAGTAGTTTTACCTTAATATAAAAAATAATACATAAATCTTTAAATATTATTATTTTCACCTATAAAACATCAGATTTATACTGGAAATAGGAATTTTTAAATTTGTCATAATAAGTTTGAAAACTATTTAAATAATCTTTTGAAGTTGAGTAAAGAGAATCAAAAAAATCATTAGAATATTCTTTATTATCTGAGTACATTTTCTCCATAGATAGTGCATATTTAAAACTTGCTAGATAATTATCATATTCATTTAAAGATGAGATTAGTTTCTCATAAGAAATGGTTCCTTTGTTAGGTATTGATAGTTTTCTTAACTCTGAATTAAAACTTTCTAGAGATTTAATTTTATCATCAACTTTAGATATAGCTAGTTCATAGGTTATTTTATTATTCCTAGCATCCTTAGTAAGGGAATTTAAATCTTCCATAGATTTTTCAAAAGAAGATATTATTGTATCTAAAGATGAAACAAATAGAGCGGCTTGATCATTTTTTATATCTTTTTCTTTATCCTTAACATTATTTTCAAAACAGTAATTTATAGTGCTTTCTATTGCATAAAAAGTATCTTTCAATACATTATTATTGCCTAAGTTGGAATATATATTATTAGCAGTACTATGATACGTTCTTAGATTTTTTGAAGATACTTCAATATCACTAGCTTTGGAATTTTTTAGCATAGAATACATTTGGTCATAAATAAGTATATTATTATCTAGTGCATTTATTAAAGATTTTTGTTTTTCATCAGAAGATGATAAATTATTTTTTAGTTTAGATAAATTTGTTTTTATATTTGATATATTTTTTAGAGCTAGCTCACAGTCTAAGTCACCATTTTTACAAAAGGAATTACACTTATTATTTATAGCTTGTACATCTTCAAGAATAGCGGATATGGAATGTGAAGAAGAAGATGTTGGTAGTGACTTTTCTTTAAATATATTAAAGCTTAAACAAAATAAAGATATTGAACCCACTATAATTAATAAATAAATAAGAAGTTTATTTTTCTTGTCTGATATAATTATGTTCATTTAAAAATCCTCCTGTTATTATAAATAAGATTAAATTAAAAATTTATTTAAGAAAATTGTATTAAAAATTTTAAATTAGGTGCATTTTAAAGATAAAGCACTTAAAAGTTATTTCATTGCTAATAAACATATATTAATTTGCAACGTAAAATATTCATTAGATAATAATAAAATTTTAGCAGTGATAAAATTTATAATTTGTTAATAAATTTATTATAAGTAGTATTTTTTATAGAAAAATAAAGGGGCATCCTTGTTACTAAAGTGTTAATAGATTTTTAAAAAAATTATAGGGGGATATAATAAGAATTTATAAAAAATAAATTGGATAATGTATTATAAATAAAGGTATTAGTGTATAATTATATGTATATATAAATATTTATTTGTCAAATAAATATTTAGTTTTTTGATTATGTAATACAAGATTATTTCATATAATTTTAATAAAAGATAAAGGTAAAATAGAGAGGTGAGGCAGCAATGGAGGGTTTTAATTTATTTATGAATAGCCTAAAAGGATTTAGCATATCTTCGGCTATCGATGTTCTAGTTGTATCCATAATTTTTTATAAAGGGTATATTCTTATAAAGGAAACTAGGGCAGAACAACTTTTAAAAGGTGTGTTACTAATATTTTTATTAATCCCTATTAGTGAATTTTTCAATTTAACTATGTTAAGTTGGATATTAAGTAACACTATAACAATAGGAGTTATCACTATTGTTATTATATTCCAACCAGAAGTAAGAAAGGCATTAGAGCATTTAGGAAGAACGTCTTTTGTGGATAAAATAATATATGAAGACGAAGAAGTTATGAATAATGTTGTAAATGAAATAGTTGATGCTGTTGAAGCTCTTGCAAAGGATAAAATCGGAGCACTTATTTTAATTGAACAAAAAACAGGATTGGGAGACATAATAAAAACAGGGACAAAAATAGATGCTGTTGTATCCTCTGCATTACTACAAAATATATTTGTGGTAAATACACCATTACATGATGGTGCCACAGTAATAAAAAATGACAGAATAGAAGCAGCAGGATGCTTTTTACCGCTTACTAATAATGATAAACTTAACAAGCAATTAGGAACTAGACATAGGGCTGGTATAGGTGTTACAGAATTAACAGATTGTTTAACTATAATAGTATCAGAGGAAACAGGTGTTATTTCTTTAGCGGTTAATGGAAGGCTACTTAGACATTATGATGGAGAAAAGTTAAAAACTATTCTCGTTAAAATTATGAAAAGTAGGAATAAGAATAAGGAAACATTTAAAGAGAGGGTTAAAAGATGGATAAAGCGAAAAGACAAGACGTTTTAATTAGAGTTTGTTGTGTAATTGCCTCCTTTGTACTATGGTTATATATAAGAAATATACAAAATCCATTAACTAATCATGTAATAAGATATGTACCAGTAGAAATAACTAATATAGAAGTACTAGAGGAAAATAAATTAGTACTTTTGCCAAATCAAGAATTTAATATAAGTCTGACTGTAAAGGGTGCAGCTACATCTGTATATCAAATAAATAAAACAAAAGACTTTAAAATAGTTGCAGATTTGAGTAAATATGCTTTGAAAGCTGGAGAAAATACAATTCCAGTTGAAATAAAAGAAGCTCCAAACAATATAAGTATTGTAAACAGCGAAAATCTTTGGATTAAGATTCAAATAGATAACTTAGAAGAAAAAGAATTACCGATAACACCTAATATATTAGGTGATTTGCCAGCAGGTATACATGCTGGAGAAGCTACCGTAGAACCTAAAACTATTAATGTTTATGGTGCAAAACAATTTGTTGATAAAGTTACAGGTGTTGTTGCTAATGTAGATGCAGCATCAATAGAAAGTGATGTTAATAAGTCAGCAGAATTATATGCTGTGGATGCAAATGGAAATGTGGTAAAAGAAGTTACACTTTCAGAGACTAATGCAAATGTAAAAATACCCATAAGTAAAGGTAAGATAGTACCAGTAGAAGCAAAGGTTACTGGTGCTGTAAATAATGGGTCATTGCAAAGTGTAGAAGTAGAACCTAAAAATGTTGAAATATCTGGAGATGGTAATCAACTTGCAGATGTAGGGGTGATTTATACATCTCCAATAGATTTAAGTCAAATATCTGAAAGTACAACATTACAAGTAAAATTACAAATTCCTGATAATTTAAAACTATCAACAGATACAGTAAATGTTAAAATAAATGTTGTAGTAAATAAAACATTACAAAAGAATGTTAGTGTACCTATAAATTATACAAATCCACCAGAAAAGTCTACAATAACATTAGGACAAGATACAGTGCAAATAGTTTTATCTGGAAGTGAAGCAGATATAAATAGTTTAGATGCAAGTAAAATAAGTGCGAATATAGATTTAACTGGACTTGCAGAAGGAGAACACACTTTGCCTATAAATATAGTAGGTATACCTGATAATCTAAGAAAGGTATCTCAAAGTTTAGAAAGTGTAAAAGTAACTATAAAGAAAAATTCGGAGGAAGATAAAGAAAATGTGGATAAAGGTGAATAATTTATCTTTAAGTATAGAGGAAGATATAAATACGTTAAGAACAAAAGCAGCCCAAAAACTAAAATTAAGTGAAAAAGATATAAAGAATTTTAGAATATGTAAAGAGTCTATTGATGCTAGAAAAAAAGATAATATAAAATTTAATTATGCAGTAGAGATTGCTTGTGATAATTTAGAAAAAGTAGCAAAAAAGGCTAATGATAAGGATGTAACAATAGAAAATGTTAAATATAATGCTGAAATAGAATTTGGGTCAGAAAAATTAAATACTAGACCAATTATTGTAGGTATGGGGCCAGCAGGACTTTTTGCTGGTCTTATTATGGCTCAAAAAGGATACAAGCCAATTATAATAGAACGTGGAGAAGATGTTGATGCTAGAACATTAGCTGTTAATAATTTTTGGAAAAACGGAAAGATTAATGTTCAGTCTAATGTTCAATTTGGAGAAGGTGGCGCAGGTACTTTTTCGGATGGAAAATTAACTACTAGAACAAAAGATTATAGGGGTGCATATGTTTTAGAGGAACTTGTTAAAGCTGGAGCTCCAGAGGAAATTTTATATATGGCAAAGCCTCATATAGGAACAGATATTTTAAAAAATGTAGTAAAAACAATACGTAAAGAAATAATAAAATTAGGTGGAGAAGTTAGGTTTAAATCTAAACTTGAGGATATTATTATTAAAGATAACAATGTTAAAGAAATAGTTGTGAATGGTGAAAAGATACCTTGTGAAGTATTAATTTTAGCAATAGGACATAGTGCAAGAGATACATATGAAATGTTATTTAAAAGAGGAATTTTTATGATGTCTAAGCCTTTTTCAATAGGATTTAGAGTTGAACATCCTCAAGATTTAATAAACGAAAATCAATATGGAAAATACAAAGATCATCCAAGATTAAAAGCTGCAGAATATAAATTAACAAATACAGCTAAATCAACAGGTAGAGGAGTATATAGTTTTTGTATGTGTCCAGGTGGTCATGTAGTTGCAGCAGCATCAGAAGAAAATACAGTTGTGGTAAATGGTATGAGCAACTATAAAAGAGATAATGTGAATGCCAATTCAGCTATAGTTGTTTCTGTTGGACCAGATGATTTTGGAAGTGATTCTCCTATTGCAGGAATAGAATTTCAAAGAAAATATGAAAGATTAGCTTATGAAGTAGGTGGTAAAAACTATAATGCACCTGTACAGCTAGTTGAAGATTTTTTAAATGATAGAAAATCCACTAAATTAAAAGGAGTAACTCCAACATATGCTCCAGGCGTAGAATTTAGCGAACTTAAAAACTGTATACCTAAATATGTTGTAGATTCAATAAAAGAATCTATGCCAGTATTTAATAGAAGAATACGTGGATTTGCAGAAGGTGGAGCTATATTCACTGGAGTAGAAACTAGAACTTCATCACCAGTTAGAATAAGCAGAAATGAAGAAGATGTTAGTATATCAACAAAAGGTTTATACCCTGCAGGAGAAGGTGCAGGATATGCAGGTGGAATTATATCTGCAGCAATAGATGGACTAAAAGTTGCAGAAAATGTAATTAAAAAATATAATATACCTAATTATTAGATTATTTTTATTGATATTTATGTAACTAATTTGTTAAAATATTATTAGGGGAAAATTAAACAAGGTAAAAAAGTGTATTATAATCCAACTAGATACGTATTCTAGTTGGATTTAGATATATAAAATTGCATTAAAATTTAAATATATAAATATAAAAGTTTAATATATAATAAAAAAATGCAATTAAGATTCAGAAATTTTTATATAGTTAAATTAATTTTAATATTTAGATTAGTTTGTTTTAATATTAACATACTAAATTAATTTAATGTAAAAATTTCAAATAAATTGGGGGTATTAATTATGGCAAAAAAATCTTATGTTTTAGTTATCAATCCAGGTTCTACATCAACAAAATTAGCTATATTTAAAGAAAATGATTGCATAGTATCAACGAGTTTAAGTCATGATATTAAGGAAATTAACAAATTTGAAACAATATATGCCCAAAAGGACATGAGAGTAAAGGTTATACTTCAATGGTTAGATGAAAAAGGGGTAAAGTTAAACGAATTAGCAGCTGTTGTTGGAAGGGGTGGCCTTCTAAGATCAATGCCAGGTGGAACATATGAAGTTTCGGCAAAAATGATTGAAGATTTAAAAATAGGAATACAGGGACAACATGCATCTAATTTAGGTGGAATAATATCAAATGAAATAGCAAAAAAAGTAAATATAAAAGCTTATATAGTAGATCCAGTTGCAGTAGATGAAATATGTGATGAGGCTAGAATATCAGGCATGCCAGAAATACCAAGACGCTCTTTAGTACATGCTTTAAACATGAAAGCAGTTGCGAGAAGAGTTTGTGCCGATAAAGGTTTAGATTTTTATAAGTCAAACTTTGTTATTGCTCATTTAGGTGGAGGAATATCTATTTCACCATTTAAAGATGGAAAGTTACTTGATTGTAATAATGCTAATCATGAAGGTCCATTTTCACCAGAAAGAAGTGGATCATTACCAGTACGTGACACTGTAGAAATGGCCTTTAGTGGTAAATACACTCATAAAGAATTAGCAAAATTAATAAGTGGACAAGGTGGGCTTGTTGCGTATCTTGGAACTAATGATGGAAGAATTGTAGATTCAATGATAGACAAAGGGGATAAAAAAGCGGAACTTATTTTAAAAGCTATGGCATATCAAATAGCAAAGGAAATAGGTGCAATGTCAACTGTGATTAAAGGAAAAGTGGATAATATAATAATTACAGGTGGACTAGCTCATAATAAAAGACTTATGGATTGGATTAAAGAACAAGTTGAATTTATAGCAGACATAGTTTTAGTACCAGGGGAAGATGAAATGCTTGCACTTGCACAAGGAGCATTAAGAATTTTAAATGGTGAAGAAAAGAGCAAAATATATGAACAAGAGATTTTGACTTTAAAATAATATAAGTTTGTAATATTGATAAATAAAATAGTATAAATCACAAATTTAAAATTTTTATAGTTTTATTTATCTTTATATATATAAAATCATGGGGAGGATAAATAAATGGCAAATTCATTTAAACAAATTATTGAAAAAGTTAAAGCACAACCGATGAAAAAGGTAGCAGTAGCTGTGGCTCAAGATGAGCCAGTTTTAGAGGCTATAAGGGATGCTAAAAATAATAAAATAGCAGACGCAGTTTTGGTGGGAGACAAAGAAAAAATAATTTCAATTGGTGAAAAAATTGGAATGGATATGAATGAATTTGAAATAGTAGATGAAAAAAATGCAAAAAAAGCAGCATTAAAAGCAGTTGAACTAGTTTCAAGTGGAAAAGCTGACATGATGATGAAAGGATTAATTGATACAGCATCATTTTTAAGAGCTGTATTAAACAAGGAAGTGGGATTAAGAGCAGGAAAACAAATGTCTCATATAGCTGTTTTTGAAATACCTGGATATGACAGGATGATATTCTTAACAGATGCAGCATTTAATATGTATCCTGAACTAAAAGAAAAAGTAGACATTATAAATAATGCAGTTAAGGTTGCAAAAGCAACTGGTATAGAAACACCAAAAGTAGCACCAATATGTGCAGTAGAAGTTGTAAATGAGGCAATGCCAGCAACTTTAGATGCAGCAGCTTTAACAGCTATGAACAATAGGGGACAAATTAAAGGTTGTATAGTTGATGGACCATTAGCATTAGATAATGCTTTATCAGAAGAAGCAGCAAAACATAAAGGTGTTTCAGGACCAGTTGCAGGTCATGCAGATATACTTTTAATGGCAAATATAGAAGCAGGTAATGCAATGTATAAATGTTTAACATACACAACTGAATCTAAAAATGGAGGATTATTAGCAGGGGCAGCTGCACCGGTTATAGTTACTTCAAGAGCAGATTCACCAGAGACAAAAATGAATTCAATAGCACTAGCAGCGTTAGTTGCTCACAATAAATAGGGTTTAATCACGTTACAATTTTAGGAGGGAAAAAAGTTATGGCATTTAAGTTACTTATAATTAATCCAGGTTCAACTTCAACAAAAATAGGGGTTTATGAAGATACAAAACCTGTATTAGTAGAGACATTAAGACACACTTCAGAGGAAATAGGAAAATATAAAAATATATATGATCAGTTTAATTTTAGAAAAGAAGTTATTCTAGATGTATTAAAAGATAAAAAATTTGATATTAAAGAATTAAACGCAGTAGTTGGTAGAGGTGGACTTTTAAAACCAATAGAAGGTGGAACTTATGAAATAAATGATTCCATGATAGAAGATTTAAAAGTTGGAGTTCAAGGACAACACGCATCTAACTTAGGTGGAATTATTGCGCGTGAAATTGCAAATGACTTAAACATAAGATCATTCATAATTGATCCAGTTGTTGTTGATGAATTATCTGATGTTGCAAGAATATCAGGAATTCCAGAAATAGAAAGAAAAAGTATATTTCATGCACTAAATCAAAAGGCAGTAGCAAGAAGATTTGCTAAAGAAACTGGCAAAAATTATGAAGATCTAAATTTAATAATTGCACATATGGGTGGTGGAGTTTCTGTTGGAGCACACAACCATGGAAGAGTTATCGATGTAAATAATGCATTACATGGAGATGGACCATTTTCACCAGAAAGAAGTGGTGGAGTGCCAATAGGAGATTTAGTAAACATGTGTTTTAGTGGTAAATACACTAAAGATGAAATAAATAAGAAAATAACAGGTAAAGGTGGAATAGTAGCATATTTAAATACTAATGATGCTAAAAAAGTAGATGATGATGCTGCTGCTGGAGATGAAAAATCTAAATTAATATTTGATGCTATGGGATATCAAACAGCTAAAGAAATAGGCGTATGTGCTGCAGTATTAAAAGGAAAAGTTGATGCTATTATACTTACAGGTGGTATAGCTTATTCAAAAGCTATGGTAAGTTATATTAAAGAGAGAGTAGAATTTATTTCTCAAGTAGTTGTTTACCCAGGAGAAGATGAATTATTAGCATTAGCAGAAGGTGGATTAAGAGTATTAAATGGTGAAGAAACAGCTAAGGAATATAAATAAGCTAAATAATTTTTAGATAGTTAGTATCTAAAGAGAAAAGGTGATAATATGAGTAGAATTAGGGTTTTTACAGGTCATTTTGGTAGTGGAAAAACTGAAATAGCAATAAATTATGCAATTGATTTGGCGAAAAAAGGTGAAAAAGTTGCTATAGTTGATTTAGATATTGTAAATCCTTATTTCTGTGTAAGAGACTTAAAAAAGGATTTAGAAGAAAATTATAACATAAGAGTAATATCATCTAATCCTGAGTATGTGAATGCTGAGCTAATGGTTGTTCCAGCTGAAGTTATGGCTGTTTTTAATGATAAAAGTTATGAGGTTGTTTTTGATGTTGGTGGAGATGATGCAGGAGCTGTAGGACTTGGCCAATATAATAAGTTTTTTAAAGAAGAACCGTATGATATGTACTTTGTCATAAATAATAACAGACCACTTACATGTGATGATAAAGGTGTTAAAGAATATATAGATGCTATACAAAAGGCATCAAGGTTACAAGTTACACATTTAGTGTCTAATACAAACTTATCTTATGAAACAACTAAAGAGCATATTTTAAAAGGTGATAAGTATGTTGCGAATTTATCAAAGGAAATTAACATACCTCATCAATTTACAGTTTGCACAACTGATATGGTTGATGAAGTGAAAGATAGCGTTAGCGCTGAAGTATTTCCTATAAAAATATACATGCTACCACCTTGGAGAAAATAACAGAAAAGTAAAATCATATTTCCTATAATAAGTTAAATATTATAGGAAATATGATTAATTTTTTATATAAGTAATTATATAAAGCTGATTTGCATAAAGTTAATATAGACCTAGTCAACTAAAAGTTCTATAGTATTTTTACGTGGTTTACAATAAAAATACAATGAAAGTTCTAAATACAAAAAAATTATAAAATAGAATTTAATGAATTGTTAGAATATTATTAATAAACTGAATTGACAACGTATTCAAAATAGAGTTACAATAAAAGTACAAGCATGATTTGGAATTAAGTGTTATTTGAAGATTTAAAAATATGGGTAGCTTAGATATATAAAATTATCTTTGTATATATATTTTATATTGAAGTTGCAACATTATAAGGAGGGAAAGTTATGGCAAAGGTTAGCTTCAGAGAAGAAAGATGCAAAGGTTGTGGAAATTGCATCGTGGTATGTCCTAAAAATATAATAAGTTTTTCTCAAGGGTTAAATGTAAAAGGATATCATCCAGCAACAGTAATAGAAGAAAAACAAGCTGAATGCATAGGGTGTGCATCATGTGCAAAAATGTGTCCAGATCTTGTAATTACAGTTGAAAAATAAGGAGGGTTATTTCATGGCAGATAAAATTTTAATGAAGGGTAATGAAGCTATTGGCGAAGCTGCTATAAAAGCAGGTTGTAAGTGCTTCTTTGGATACCCAATAACACCACAAACTGAAATATCAGCATATCTTTCAAGAAAGATGCCAAAAATAGGAAGAGTATTCCTTCAAGCTGAGAGTGAAATTGCAGCTGTTAACATGGTTTATGGAGCAGCAGGAACTGGAGTTAGATGTATGACATCTTCAAGTTCTCCAGGAATAAGCTTAAAAGCAGAAGGAATTTCATATATAGCAGGAGCTGAATTACCATGTGTAATTATAAACATAGTAAGAGGAGGCCCTGGACTTGGTAGTATACAACCAGCACAATCAGATTATTTCCAAGCTACCAAAGGTGGCGGACATGGAGATTTTAACATGCCAGTATTTGCACCAGCTTCTATACAAGAAATGGTCGATATGGTACAAGAAGCATTTGATGTTGCAGAAATGTATAGAACTCCTGTAATGATAATGGGAGATGGAATGATTGGTCAAATGATGGAGCCAGTTCAATTTAAAGAAAGAGAAGAAAAACAATTACCTGAAAAAACTTGGGCTGCTAATGGATTGTATGGAAGAAAAAAACACAATGTAATAAATTCTCTGTACTTAAAAGCAGAAGTATTAGAAGAACATAATAAGCATTTACAAGAAAAATATAAAACTATAAAAGAAAATGAAGTTAAATATGAATTATTTAACTGTGATAGAGAAAATGATTTAGTGTTAGTTGCTTATGGAACAACATCAAGAATTTGTAAAAATGTTGTTAAAATGGCTGAAAAAGAAGGTATAAAATTAGGTTTAATTAGACCTATAACATTATGGCCATTCCCAACAGAAGCCTTTGATAAAACTGTAAATTCAACAAAACATGGATATTTATCAGTTGAGTTAAGTTGTGGACAAATGGTTGAAGATGTTAGATTAGCAGTTGAAGGCAAGAAACCAGTAAATTTCTTTGGCAGAAGTGGTGGAATGGTTCCAACACCAGAAGAAATACTTTCAAAAGTTAAAGAACTAGTAGGAGGTGCTAAATAATGGCTATAGTATTTGAACCAACAAAAGCATTATTAGATGTTCCTACTCACTATTGTCCAGGATGTACTCATGGAGTTATTCATAGATTAGTAGGAGAAGTTTTAGATGAATTAAATGTTATAGATAAAACAATAGGAGTTGCTCCTGTTGGATGTTCTGTTTTAGCTTATGATTATTTTGCATGTGATATGTTTGAGGCAGCTCACGGTAGAGCACCTGCTGTAGCAACAGGAATAAAAAGATCTAATCCAGATGCTGTAGTATTCACATATCAAGGTGATGGAGACTTAGCAGCTATAGGTACAGCTGAGATAGTTCATGCTGCAACAAGAGGCGAAAATATAGTAACTATATTTGTAAATAACTGTATATATGGTATGACTGGTGGCCAAATGGCACCAACTACATTACCAGGACAAGTTACAGAAACATCTCCTTATGGAAGAGATGTAAACATTCAAGGACATCCTATAAGAGTATCAGAGATGATAGCAACTTTAGATGGAGCTTGTTATGTAGAAAGAGTTTCTGTTGATAGTGTTCCAAATGTTAATAAAGCTAAAAAAGCTATAAAAAAAGCATTTGAAAATGCTATAGCAGGAAAAGGATTTTCACTAGTAGAAGTATTATCAATTTGCCCAACTAACTGGGGTTTATCTCCTAATGAATCTATGGAGTGGTTAAGAAACAATATGATGCCACACTATACTTTAGGAGTAAAAAAAGATAATACAGAGGAGGTGAAATAATATGGCATCACAAGATATAATTTTTGCAGGTTTTGGTGGACAAGGAATACTTTCAATGGGTAAGTTTTTAGCTTATGCAGGTATGGATGCAGATAAAAATGTTTCATGGTTGCCATCATATGGACCAGAAATGAGAGGGGGAACTGCAAACTGTTCAGTAATAGTTACTGATGATGAAGTAGGATCACCAGTAGTTACTAATCCGTCTACAGTAGTAGTAATGAATAGACCTTCTTTAGACAAATTTGAGAATGATTTAGTAAAAGGTGGACTATTAATAATAGATAGTGATTTAGTAGATAGAGAGCCAGAAAGAAGCGATATTGAAATATTAAGAATACCAGCACAAACAGAAGCAACTAAATTAGGAAGTAGTAAAATAGCAAACATGATACTTTTAGGTGCATTAGTTGCAAAAACTAAAATAGTTACAATGGATGAACTGTTAGCTGCATTAAAATCTCACGGAAAAGAGAAGTTCTTTGAGGTTAATAAAAAGGCCTTAGAACTAGGCGCAAATTATGTTAAATAATTAAGCGAAATAGTTGAAGTTAATAAGTATATAAATAAAAGGGACTATCTAAACATAGAATTAAAATTCTATGTTTAGATAGTCTTTTGTTTTAAGTAGTTAAAAAGAGGAAGCCTTATTGTTGGTTTCCTTCACGTAGTCTTTAAAATTACATTTAGGACAAGAAATTATTTTATATTTAAAACGTTTTGTTGATAGAGTAAAGGATTTAAAATTGTATGCAGTGATGTGACCACAATTAGGGCAAATAAAGAAAAACTTCTTAAGTATTACTTTTATAGCTATACCAATAAATAAAAAACATGTTAAAGAGAATAATATTGGTAAGATATATTTAACAAATAAAGTCATATAAAAACTCCTTATATATATATTTATAAATAATTTATTAGAGAAAATAAACTATTTCAGATGTCTTTTGTGTATAGCCATCTATATATTTTATTAAAAGAGGAAAATGGCTATAACTAAAAATAGTAGAATTTATTATAATTTTTAACCAAAGTTAAGTTTTTTATAATGAAATAAGCAAAAATCCTTATTTATAGATATAGTTATTTATTTAACAATAAAAAAAGAAGATTAGCGTAACAATGTTACGCTAATTAGTGTATAATAAGGGTAGTGATAAATAGAAGAAAAGTTATTAACAAAAACTGTTGATAACTTTGTTGAAAAGGTGGGAATAAATTGTGGATAATAAAAATATAATAAGCGATTTAATTATATCTGGAAGTTGTACTGCTAGTGGAGGAAGGTATAATAAAGTTATTTCAAATGGTTCAGGAAAGATAAATGGAGATATATATTGTGATGAATTTAAAATCAGTGGTTCTACTGTGGTTAATGGCTCTGTTGAAAGTAATGGACAATTAAAAATGAGTGGTAGTGGAAAAATAAAAGGCAATGCTAAGTGTGATACTTTAAAGACTAGTGGCAGTTCTAAATTTATTGGTAATCTAAGTTGTAATGAAGGGGCTGTTAGTGGAAGTTGTAATATTGAAGGTGAAATAAAGGCAAATATTTTTGAAATAAGTGGGGGATGTACTATTTTAAAAGATGCATCAATTGAAAATTTGAGAGCTTCAGGTGGATGTAATTTTCATGAAAGTGTTACTAGTAAAGAAATGGTAGTAAATGGAGGGATTAAAGTTTCAAAGAATGTAGAAAGTGAAATTTTTAAAGCTTCAGGATCCTTTGAAATAGGACAAATGTTAAATGCAGATGAGGTTTTCATTAAACTTGGTGGTTTTTGTAGAGTTAAGGAAATAGGTTGTAGTAAAATAGAAGTTAATAAAAGTTTTGGTAAATCTATAATAAGAGATTTTATTAGCATTTTTTCAAAGAATTTAGATATGGAATTAGAAGTTGAAACTATAGAAGCTGATTATATCTATCTAGAAAATACAAAAGCCAAAGTTGTTAGAGGCGAAAATGTAATAATAGGTAAAAATTGTAAAATAGATTTAATAGAATATAAGAATGAGTATAAATGCGATGAAGAAAGTGTTGTTAATAAAGTAGAAAGAATTAATTGCTAAAGATGATTTAGTAGGTGGTTTCTGTATGATTTTATAATGATTTATCAATAATAAGACAAGGAGTTTTATAGAAAATCAAATGATTAAGGGGTAGGTATGTTATGGCGCTAGATTTTAAAAAATTGGAAAATTTAAAAATACAAAACACAACTAATATTAAAGGCGGAAATTTTAATAAAGTTACAATAACTGGAAATGCATGTTTTGAAGGGGATATTTCATGCAAAAATTTTTTATCTAAAGGTAGCTGCAATGCTAAGGGCAATATAGAAGGAAAAAACATAGTTATAAGTGGAAAGGCTTCTATAGATGGTAATATAAAAGGCAAAACTGCAAAATTGCAAGGTATTATAGCTACTAAGGGGAATGTAGATGTAGAAGATTTAATTATAGGGGGAAAGGTTTCTATAGAAAAGGATTTAAACTGTAAAATTTTCAATCTTCCTGGAGTAGGTAGTATAGAAGGCAACATAAATTCTGAGTGTGTTTATATTGCAGGTGCTAGTCATGTGAAAAAAGATATAAATACAGATATATTTGTTTTAAGTGGAGGAATAGTACACCAAGGAGTGTTAAATGCGCAAGATGTGAGTATAACACTAGGAAGTAAATCGAAGATGAACAATATTAAGTGTGAAAAAATAAATATAAAAAAGCCAGAAAATACTTCTAAACTACTTTCACGATTACTTAAAAAGTTAGTGAAAAATGAAGTTTCTATTGAATGTAAGAAAATTGAAGGTAAGAAAATATATTTGGAAAATACTAAAGCTGATTTAGTTAGAGGAAAAGTTGTGGTTATAGGTGAAGGGTGCAATATTAAAAAGGTTGAATATGAGGAAGAATTTAAAGTTATTCAAAATGGAAAAGTAGTGAACAACATAAAAATATAATTAATTTTAAATAAAACTGATGTAGTACACATCAGTTTTATTTAAATATGTCTTATTGTGTATAGAAAAAATTTATATTATAATGTAGTTTGTGTATTTATGTATATTTTAAATAGGAAATTTACAATATATGCATAAGGTTTATTTAGTCATCTTTAAAGAATGAATGCTCTTTAGGTGGCTTTTTATAACATTAGGGATAAAATAAATTTAATATTTTTATGTGGCATTTTTTATATAATATATTTTAAGGTAAGGGTGAAGTATATTAACATATCTAATGCATTGTTTTTATTTCTTACATAAATAATTGATAAAAAGTGTCTAATAATAAGAATAATGTATAGAATTTATGAGAATGTAATTTATTTGTCATTAAAATATTAGCATATTAGGTTAAATTAGTATTGTTATACTATATAAGAGGAAAGAGGTTGTCAAATGAGTAGAATGTTTGGTACTGATGGAGTTAGAGGAATAGCTAATAGTGAATTAACAGTTGAACTTGCATATAATTTAGGAAAAGCTGGAGCGTGTGTTTTAACTGATACAATGCACAAACCTAAAATATTAGTTGGAATGGATACTAGAATATCAAAAGATATGTTAGAGAGTGCATTAGTTTCTGGAATACTTTCAGTAGGAGCAGAAGCTATATGTGTTGGTGTAATTCCTACTCCTGCTATTGCATATTTAACTAAAAAATATGGTGCAGACGCAGGTGTTGTTATATCTGCATCTCATAATCCTGTTGAATACAATGGCATAAAATTCTTTAACAAAGAAGGATTCAAACTAAGTGATGAATTAGAAGATGAAATACAAAAATTAATAGAAGATAAATTTGCAGGAGTACCTGTTGTAACTGGTGAAAATGTAGGAAAGAAAATAGTTGTAGATAGCGCAGTAGATGATTATGTTAAATTTGCAGTATCTACAGTTAATGGCGATTTAAAAGGAATGAAAATTGCTATAGATTGTGCTAATGGTGCATCTTATAAAACTTCAGAATTAGCTCTTAAAAAATTAGGAGCAGAGGTTTTTGCTATTAATAATACTCCTGATGGATGTAATATTAATAAAGATTGTGGTTCAACACATCCAGAGCAATTAATGAAACATGTAGTTGAAAATAAATGTGATTTAGGATTAGCATTTGATGGGGATGCTGATAGATGCTTAGCTATAGATGAAAATGGTAAATTGATAAATGGTGACTTCATGATGGTTATAGCAGCTAAACACTTAAAATCACAAGGAAAACTAAATAAAGATACAGTTGTTGTAACTGTTATGAGTAACTTAGGCTTAGATATAGCCTTAAAAGAAGAAAATATAAAAACTATCAAAACTAAAGTTGGAGATAGATATGTTTTAGAAGAAATGAAAAAAGGTGGATATAGTATAGGTGGAGAACAATCTGGTCATGTTATATTCTTAGATTATAATACAACTGGAGATGGTCTAGTTTCAGGAATACAATTAGCAGCTACAGTTAAAGAAAGTGGAAAAACTTTAAGTAATCTTGCATCAGTGATGACAGAACTTCCACAAGTTTTAGTAAATGCTAGAATTCCAAATGATAAGAAAAATATCCACAATGAAGATGAAGAAATAAAAAATGAAATAGCTAAAATGGAGAAAAAACTAGAAGGTGAAGGAAGAGTATTAATAAGACCTTCTGGAACAGAACCATTAGTAAGAGTAATGCTTGAAGGTAAAAACCAACAAGAATTAGATGAAATGGCACATGCTTTAGCTAAGTTAATAGAAGAAAAAGCAAACTAAATTATATAAAGACAGTATAAAACTACCTTTAAAATGGATGTGAATTTGTTTTAAAAGTAGTTTTTTTATAAATATTTAAAGGGAATTTCTTTTATTTTAAAACTTAGTTTAAAATTTCAGTGATATATTTATAAAATCATATAATGTAATCTTAATTCTGTTAAAAGAATAATAATACATAATAAATGTTTAATAATATAGAACAAAGAGAAGAATAAAAATAAATTGTATATCATAAATAAAAATATTTTAAAATTATTATTATTCTAATATTTAAAAAAACATTTTTGAAAATTTTCATGGAAAAAAAATCCATTGACCATTGATATACCGTTGAATATAATAAATTGAGGTTTAATTAATATTAAACTATAAATTCAAAAGCGCCAGGACTTGGAAAAATTAATTTTGTTAATAGGTGGATATGCTAGGCTGTGTTTACATTAGAGTTAAAATAGCAACATTCATTTATGAGAAATTTTTAAATTTTCAAGTTGACGAGGATGGGGAGTATCGAATCTTCGGCGGGTGCCCCACGGTATCGCACTACCGTTAAAGATTGATAAAAGCAAAAAGCGATTTTTGTCACAATATCAATCAGGTGTTAAAACCTTTCAAATGTAGGGAATGTAGGTTTGTATTTTTTGTAAACCCTATAATAAGCCCTATAATAAAAATATTTAAATATCGGAGGAAGATTTATATGTGCGGAATAGTAGGTTATTTTGGAAACAGAGAAGCAGCACCATTACTAATTGAAGGATTAAGCAAGCTTGAGTATAGAGGATATGACTCAGCAGGTGTTGCAATAATCGAAAATGGAGAAATTGAAGTTACTAAATGTAAAGGAAGATTAAAAAATCTTGAAAATAAATTAGAAGAGTCTCCTATACATGGAATGGTAGGAATAGGTCATACTAGATGGGCTACTCATGGACAGCCATCAGATGTTAACTCACATCCACATTCTAATAAAGAACAAACTATAAGTGTTGTTCATAATGGAATAATAGAAAACTATCTAGAATTAAGAGAATGGTTAACTTCAGAAGGTTATGAGTTTAAATCTCAAACTGATACAGAGGTAATACCAAACTTAGTAGATTATTTCTATGAAGGAGATTTATTAAAAGCTGTTATAAAAGCTACTGAAAAAATGGAAGGAAGTTATGCTATAGGAGTTATAGCTAAAAACGAACCAGACAAATTAGTAGCAGTAAGAAAAGACAGCCCACTTATAGTAGGTATTGGAAAAGAAGAAAGCTTTATAGCATCAGATATACCAGCAGTACTTGCTCAAACAAGAGATGTATATCTATTAGAAGATAGAGAATTTGTTATTTTAACAAAAGAAGGCGTTAAAATAGTAGATTCTAATGAAAATGCAATAGAAAAAGAAGTTTATAAAGTAACTTGGGATGCTGATGCAGCTGAAAAAGGTGGATATGAGCACTTCATGTTAAAAGAAATTCACGAGCAACCAAAGGCTATAAAAGATACTATGACATCTAGAATAGTTAAAGGTCAGCCAATAAAATTAGATGATATAACTATAACTAAAGAAGAAATCAAGAAGTTAAATAAAGTTTATATCGTAGCTTGTGGAACAGCTTATCATGCTGGAGTAGTTGGAAAATACGTTATAGAAAAATTAGCTAGAATACCAGTTGAAGTTGATATAGCTTCAGAATTTAAATATAGAGATCCAATCATTGATGAAAATTCATTAATGATAATAATAAGCCAATCTGGAGAAACTGCAGATACAATGTCAGCATTAAGACTTGCAAAAGAAAAAGGTGCAAGAGTAATAGCTGTAACAAATGTAGTTGGAAGTACAGCATCAAGAGAAGCTGATGATGTATTATACACTTGGGCAGGACCAGAAATAGCAGTTGCATCAACTAAAGCTTATGTAACTCAATTAATAGCAATGTATATAATCGCATTATTCTTTGCACAAAATAAAGAAACTGTATCTAATGAAAAATTAGAAGAGATAAAAGAAGAGATGTTAGCTCTACCAGAAAAAGTAGAAAAAGCATTTGAGTGTAAAGAGGCTATTGAAAAAATGACTGCTGAAACTGTAAATGAAAAAGATATGTTCTTCCTAGGAAGAGGACTAGACTACGCTGTAGCACTAGAAGGTTCTTTAAAATTAAAAGAAATATCTTATATTCACTCAGAAGCATATGCTGCTGGAGAGTTAAAACATGGTCCAATAGCATTAATAGAAGAAGGAACAGTTGTAGTAGCTTTAGGAACACAAGAAGAGTTATTTGATAAAACAGTAAGTAACGTTCAAGAAGTTGTTTCAAGAGGAGCAAAAGTTTACGCTATAGCTAAGGAAGGACACAAAGAAGTAGAGAAAACTGCTAACAGTGCAATCTACGTTCCAAGAGTAATGGACTTACTAGCACCAGTAGTAACAGTAATACCACTACAATTATTCTCTTACTACATGTCAATAGCAAAAGGCTGTGACGTAGATAAGCCAAGAAACTTAGCAAAATCAGTAACAGTTGAATAATAAAAGAAGATAAAATACAGACCGTATCAAATTTGATACGGTCTTTTTATATGTAAAATTATATAAAAAACAACTATAGTATATAAAATTAGGTTAATTTATTGTAAAGATAATTAGAATACTAGTTTAGGGGACTGGCTTTGATTTATAAATTTATTAATCAATAATTTGGGAGAGCAACATATTTAATCGAAGTAAATGAACTTCCCGTGCCTGTCCCTTTTGTTGTGGAAGTATACATAGAATTTAAAACTTTATATATATTTTAATGAAAGATAGGGTTAACTTTATGTACGCAATTGAAAGCTTATAATATATTTAAATACTAAAATTACTTTTGACTATTTTAAGATTTTATAGCGAGATTGATGCCAAGAAATAATTTAAAACGTTATTCAGGAGAATGCCAAAGAAACTCTAATATATTTTAGTCCGATTCTTAAGACTGAACTGCTGAATCGCCGTCCATGGCTAGGCAGTCGCGAAACCCGTCCTTGGGTTTCGGTCCTAAAAATTAAAAAAAACTCATAAGAGTTTCTAAGTCACAACTAAAAATCATAACTAACTTAAAGTTCTATTTACCATTAAAAAATATCTTAGGTAAGTGAACAACCCAAAAATTGAGTTTGAAATTCTATATTAATACATTTGTTATGTTTTAAGTAGCTTTATTTAAGAGCATATATAAATGACTAAACTTGTAATAGACTATGTTAATATATCTATAATAATTATGGATGAGATATAAAATGAAATCAAAAAAATTATGCCTATTCTTTCACTTGTACTTGTTGTGAATCCAATGAATGTGTTTGCATAAAGTAACATACAATAGCTTTAAAGTATTTTTATACAAAATGTAGTGTTTCGGAGCATGGCTCACTATTTTAGGTATCCAAGTTTTGAAATGGATAATTTTAAAAGTCAACTTGGAACCCTATATAGGGATGCAATCTATAACTTAAATTTATACATCAAATTTTTGTTATCAGTTGAGAAAAATAAGTATAAATATAGTTAGTTAAGAA
>NZ_LFRG01000149.1:0-732 GCF_001573875.1 Clostridium sp. ATCC 25772 | reverse complement strand
AATCTTGCAGTACCAACTGATTGCCATAACTTTTGTTCCTGTTCTTTAGTTGGATATAGTCTAACTTTCTTGGCTAGAATCACTTTCTAACAACTCCTTAATCATTTTCTTTGCTTTATCAGCTCTTTTACCTTGTAATCTACAACTAAAAACATTTACTATTTGAATTAAGTCTTCAACTAATTCTTGTTCTTCTGATTTTTCAGTATTATCAATGACTTCAATAGTTGTTCCGTACTTATTACATAGATTTTCGATTAGCTCATATCCAAATCTGATTAGTCTATCTTTGTAAAGAACTACTATTTTATCTACTTCTGAATTGGTAATCATATCTATTAATTGATTAAGACCTTTTTTATTATAGTTAATCCCACTTCCTATGTCTTGTATGATTTCAAATTGATAACCTTTAGCGTACATATATGTCTTAACATTTTCTATCTGTCTTGGTAAATCATCTTTTTGTTTATGAGAACTAACCCTACAATAACCAATTGTCTTTTTACTTAGTTGCACTTCTGATTTTAAACCTAAGAAGTGATTAAGTTGTTCTTGTGAATAATATCTTGTTCCTCCTGCTGTTATATGTGATGGTTTTAGTGTTCCATTTTTATCCCAATTTCTAAGAGTTTGAATTGTTTTACCTATTCGAGTTGCAAATTCTCCTATTGAGTAGTATTTCATACTTTATCACCTCAATTAAATTATACAACTATATCTATAAAATAA
>NZ_LFRG01000148.1:0-697 GCF_001573875.1 Clostridium sp. ATCC 25772 | reverse complement strand
TACTTTCCACTTAGCTTTTAATGCTGAAGCTACTTCTAAAGAAGACTCAACCTTATAATCAACTCCAAATCCACTTTTTCTAGTGTAGAATGCAGGGAATTCTTCAGTTTCAAAACCTACAACCGGAACACCGTTAGTTTCTAAATATTCTAAAGTAAGACCTATATCTAGTATAGATTTAGCGCCTGCACAAATTACTGCAACATTTGTATTTGCTAATTCTTGTAAATCAGCAGATATATCAAATGTTTCTTGAGCTCCCCTATGTACACCACCTATACCTCCTGTAGCAAATACTTTAACTCCAGCTAAGTTAGCTAATATCATTGTAGTAGCAACTGTAGTAGCTCCATTTAACTTCTTAGATATAATAAAAGGTAAATCTCTTCTACTAGCTTTAACTACATCTTTGCTAGTTCCTAAAAATTCAATCTCCTCAGTTGTAAGACCAACTTTTAAAACCCCATCTATTATAGCTATAGTAGCAGGAATAGCTCCATTTTCTCTAATTATTTTACTAACTGTTTTAGCCATCTCTATATTTTTAGGATAAGGCATACCATGAGAAATTATAGTTGATTCTAATGCTACTACTGGAAGACCTTCTGCTAAAGCTTTTTTAACCTCTGGATGCACATTTAAGTATTTTTCTAACATTTTAGATCATCTCCTTTAAAATTTTTTCAATACTATCAAC
>NZ_LFRG01000147.1:0-707 GCF_001573875.1 Clostridium sp. ATCC 25772 | reverse complement strand
AAATTATTTTCTTTAGCTACTAACATTTTACTATCCCCCATTACTTAATTTCATAGGTATATTATAGTTTATTAAACTTAGTAATTTCAACGGTTTCTACGAATGTTCTCAAGTTTCGACAAAGTTTCTTTATCTAATCTATCTTCTAACCAATTTCTTTGAATTTTGCGCTCTGACCCTATTTGTTTACTTCTTATCTTGTTTTTAGCGTCTTCTATGTCTAATTTAAGCTCTCTAGCTGATATTTTAGATGCTCCTTTACCTAATACTATTTGCTGTTCAGCATAATCATTTGTAGCTACTTTAACAACATCATACTTAGATAAAGATGTTATATATTTTTCAATATAACTATCTGCTGTTTGATGTTCTTTTGTATAAACTACTGTTATATATTTTCTATTTTCTATTTTTTCAATAGAACTTTTAACATTATATGCATCAAAAACAACAATGGCTTTTTGGCCTGAAAATTCTGCATATTCAATGATTATATCAATTAATTTTTCCCTAGATGCATCTAAATCTTCTACTGAAATACGTCTAAGTTCTTCCCATGCATTTATAATATTATATCCATCAATTATTAGATAATGATTAAACTTTCTTTTCATTACCTTATTTAGAGCCTATTCTTTGTTTGAATATTTCATATAAAAGTATACTTCCTGCAACTGATGCATTTAGTGAAGTAACATTTCCTACCA
>NZ_LFRG01000146.1:0-708 GCF_001573875.1 Clostridium sp. ATCC 25772 | reverse complement strand
GGAAAGAAATCATCTATATAAACTTCTTTTTGAATAGCTTTCAAGTTTGAAGCATTATATGATAATAAATATTCAGCTAAATCCCCTGGAGCTAGGGTATTTATATTCTTAGGAGTTCCATCTTTATAGTATCCTTTTACAAATTGTTTTGTTATAGAACCCACACTTATACTAGAAGATACACTAGAATTATCTGTTACTGTAGATAATGGACCAATAAGAATACCTGATATATTTGTAGTAGCTAAAAATGGGTCAGATGCAACTACAGGAAGATTTAAGGATTGACTGTCTTTTTTTATATCTATAGTAGCTATCAACTTTTGCAGATATCGTAATAGTTTTAGTTGAGTTTTGAGTAGCTAAGCTAAAGTTATAAGTTAAATTAAATCCTTGAAGTATTGGGTCATCAACAACAGATGTAGGTGTTGATGAACTAGAAATATAATATATTCCATCTGGTAAAAAATAATTAACAACTATATTTTGAATCTTATAGTCTAATAAGGGGATAGAGTATGGAAAATTATTTTATTAAACAAACAGAAGACCTTTATTATAGAGCAAATGAAATAATTAACCAATTTTCTATGTTAAAAGCTAATCGTAAAGGTGAAAAATTTGAACTAGATGTGCCAAAAGATTTTAAAAATGAATTTTTTAAACTTGTAGATAAAGTTAGCTTAAGCATCATGGAAGATAAAGATA
>NZ_LFRG01000145.1:0-713 GCF_001573875.1 Clostridium sp. ATCC 25772 | reverse complement strand
AGCTAAAGACAAATGGGTTGAAAAGTTAAATGGAGTACTCCAAAAAGAAATACAGAGTACTCCGAAAGAAAAACGTACCAAAGGTGGTCAGATAGGAAATAAAAATGCCTCTGGACCTCCTGGTAATAAACATGCAGTTAAGACAGGTGAGTTTGAAAGTATATTCTTTGACACATTAGAAGAAGAGGAGCTTAATCTAATAAGTAATATAGAAATAGAAAAAAAGAAACTACTAGAGCAAGAGATCCAGCTTCTAACAGTTAGAGAAAGAAGAATGTTAAAAAGAATAGAACTTTTAAAAGAAAAGGAAATGACGTTAGTTTCAACTAAAAGTGGTGTTGAAAAAGGCATGGACACAGAACTTAATGAATATGAAGCTACTTTAGGACAAATACAAAGTATAGAAGATGCCTTAACTAGAGTTCAAGATAAAAAGCAAAAGGCTATAGATTCTCTACATAAGTTTGAAATAGATGAACATAAACTAGAGCTTACAGTTATGAAGCTTGAACTTGAAATAATGAAGCAAGGTGGACAAGAAGATGAGGTTGAAGATGATGGATTTATAGGTGCTTTAGAAGCTCAAGTAGGTGATGCTTGGGATGATTAAGGATAGAATAAATAAACTTAAAGAAAAAGTAGCTAAAATGAAATCGTGTAGAGGTGTTAACACTATAAAAAAAGCTACTATAAAATTCAGCCCATTTTCTAAG
>NZ_LFRG01000144.1:0-717 GCF_001573875.1 Clostridium sp. ATCC 25772 | reverse complement strand
TCATTTTATCAGTAGGTATGATAGTTGGAGTATTAACTTTAACAAAAACAGAAAAAATGAATGAACTACAAACAATGAAATACAATACGGGAATATATCATACAACATTCAAGGACTTAGATTACAATCAGTTAGAAAAAATTGAAAAATCTAATGATGTAGAAAATGTAGGTGCTTTTAATTTTCATGGAATTACAACAGATAAAGAAAAACAATCTGTAATAATGTTAAATTGTAATGATGATTATATAATATCAAATTCAAAGCTTGAAAAAGGAAGGCTCCCAAAAGAAAAAAATGAAATAGTAGCTGAAGAATGGGTTTTAAAAAACTTAGGAATACAGCCTACATTAAATCAAAATATAAAGCTTAATATTGAAGATATAAACAAAAATGTAAAAGATGAGAAATTTAAGTTAGTAGGAATTATAAAAGATAGACCTACTGAAAAGCAAGTAGCTAAAATGCAAATGTACTTACCTCTTCAGAAGGGAAGTGAACATTTAGAAGTTGGAGTAGCTTTTAATGAGAAAATAGATATACAAAATTACTCTTTAGAACTTGCAAAAAAAGCTAATATAAATAAAGACAATATAGGGATTCAAGAAGATTTTATATCAATTTCAAATGATGCAAACAATATTAGTTTAGATAATATATTGAGTGTATTAGTTATAAGTTTAATATGCGGAATAGTTATATACAGTATTTTTAATA
>NZ_LFRG01000143.1:0-723 GCF_001573875.1 Clostridium sp. ATCC 25772 | reverse complement strand
CGTCCTTCTTCGGCTCCTAGTGCCAAGGCATTCACCCTGCGCCCTTTGTAGCTTGACCTAAAAGATTTTTATAAACTACGTACTGTGTCGTCAACTTTCTTCGTTCCGATGCTCATTTACATAAGTAAACTCCACTTCTCACTCAGTCGTTTCCTAACATTACTTGTTTCTAAAAACTTTTCTAAAGCTTGTCATAAACTTCACACTGCTTCGTCAACTTTCCTCATTCCGATACTCACTTACCTTAGTAAGCTCCGTTTCTCATTCGGTCGTTTCCTAGCATTGTTCGTTTTTGCCAACTTTTTTTATTGTCATTTATACAAAAATTCGCATAAAATAGTTTATATTTTAAGGTTTTTATTGTCTTGACGAAATTGTTATATCTTTATTTAAAGGTTTAACAATGTCTTTTTATCACTGTGCAATTTTCAAAGAACAACAAATAATATATTAAACTTAATTAATATATTGGTGGGTCTAAATGGACTCGAACCATCGACCTCACGCTTATCAGGCGTGCGCTCTAACCAGCTGAGCTATAGACCCATATATGGTGGAGATAAAGAGATTCGAACTCTTGACCCCCTGCGTGCAAGGCAGGTGCTCTCCCAACTGAGCTATACCCCCATATAAGGACTTTGGTCCTTCAAAATTAAACAGATAACATAGTACCAGATGTCACAAAGTGTTACCTTTGTGCCGACTCCCTAGAAAGGAGGTGAT
>NZ_LFRG01000142.1:0-807 GCF_001573875.1 Clostridium sp. ATCC 25772 | reverse complement strand
TTTATAGCAGTTGGTATTGAAAAAGAAAAACTATTAGTAGAACTAACTGATGAAAGTATAGGCATAGATGTTGGAGTGAAGGACTTAGCTATATGCTCCAATAGAATGACTTTTAAAAATATAAATAAAACTAAAGAAGTTAAAAGACTTAAAAAAGTTTTAAAAAGAAAGCAAAGGAAAATTAGTCGAAAATATGAAATAAATAAGATTGAAAGTGAGGTGAAAAGCCGTTGTCAATTCAAAAAAACTAATAATATTATAAAACTTGAAAAAGAAATCAGATTACTTCATAGAAGATTAGCAAATATAAGAAGTAATCATATTCACCAAGCAACGAATATGATAGTGAGAACCAAGCCATCAAGAGTTGTTATGGAAACACTTAATATCAAAAATATGATGAAAAATCGTCATTTATCAAAAGCTATTGCAGAGCAATCATTATATGATTTTAAAGTTAAGATGAAATATAAATGTGCAATATATGGAATAGAATTTGTAGAAGCTGATAAGTGGTTTCCATCCAGTAAAACTTGTAGTAAGTGTGGCGCTATCAAGAAAGATTTAAAGCTAAAGGATAGAGTTTATCAATGTTCTTGTGGACTAAAGATAGACAGAGATTTTAATGCTTCAATCAATCTCTCAAGATATAAATTAGCATAATATCACTTAAAAGATAATGTTAATATGTAGGATTCGTTGTATCCGAATTTAAGCCTTTGGACTGTCATATCAAATGAGAGTAGCAAATGAATTTATTCATTGCAAAATCAGACAGGGTGAATAAGGAATTAAACAAGATTTATA
>NZ_LFRG01000141.1:0-739 GCF_001573875.1 Clostridium sp. ATCC 25772 | reverse complement strand
TATGAGATAAATGATCTATTTAATGCAGTTAGAACGATGTTTCAGTTATATTAAGGGGGAGATCTTTTGGATGTAATGAAATTGGTAGGTCTTGCGCTTATCTCTACTATATTATGCTTAATTATAAAAAAAGATAGACCAGAAATGGCTATGTTTATAGGAATACTAACAGGAATTATGATTTTACTTTCTGTAACCTATAAATTCAATTTTATAATTGAAAGTATAAATGAATTAGCAAATAAGGCTAACATACCTACTATGTATATATCTTTAATAATCAAACTTATAGGAATAGCATACTTAATGGAGTTTGCTATTCAGATATGCAAAGACTGTGGGGAAGGAAATATTGCAGCTAAGCTTGAATTCGGAGGAAAAATTATAGTTATGACTATGTCATTCCCTATATTAATATCTATTGTTGATATGATTTTAAATTTGATTCCATAGGAGAATGATTACTTATGAAAAAAATTGTGACTAGTATAATTTTATGTATACTAATGGGGCTAACATTTGCAAATGTTTCATTTGCACAAGAAGAAAATGATAAAAAAGTAAAAGAAAGTGTAGATACATATATAAGTGAACAATTAAATAAAATTAATTTACAAGAAATTCAAAATCAAATAAAAGATGAAAAGTTTATAGAAGATGTAGATCTTAAAACATTTATGAAAGATTTAATATCTGGTAAGAAAACAATGCTAGATTTATTTGATAAAGAGGGTCTTAA
>NZ_LFRG01000140.1:0-742 GCF_001573875.1 Clostridium sp. ATCC 25772 | reverse complement strand
AAATACGGTTGATAATAATTTAGGAAGTTTGCATAAATATATAGGTTTAAGGAAAAAAGTATTGAACTTAGATAAAGTTTACTCATATGATATGCATGCTCCAATTATAAATCCAGTAGATGAGTATATTCCATATGATAAAGCACAAGGTATTGTATATACATCGCTAAATCCTTTAGGTAAAGAATATGGAGATATACTTTATAAAGCTTTCAATGAAAGATGGGTGGATGTATATTCTAATGATAATAAAGTAAGTGGAGCATACTGTTTATCTGTATATGATAATCATCCATATGTTTTAATGAATTATAGTGGAAACTTAGATTCTGTATCTACTTTATCTCATGAACTAGGACATGCTGTATATGGATATATGAGTTCAAAGAATCAAAATTACTTAAATTCAAAACCTAGTATATTTACTCATGAAGTAGCATCTATAACTAATGAAGCTTTATTATATGAAATGTTAATAAAGAATACTCAAAATAAAAATGAAAAAGCTTATTATATAACGCAGTACCTAGATTTGATAAAAAACACTCTATTTGTACAAACGATGTATGCTGAATTTGAGTACAAAGTACACCAGAAGCTTGAAAGTGGAGAGGTTGTAAACGTACTGGTATTAAATGATATATGGGGAGAACTTTTACAAAAATATTATGGTAAAGACTTTAGTGTAGATCAGCTATCTAAGGTTGGATGGGCAAAAATACCACATTTTTATAATAGTTTT